>VGYL01000326.1 GCA_016872975.1 Planctomycetota bacterium | reverse complement strand
CCCGGTTCTCCGCAATCTGGACCACCTTGAGCAAATCGGGCACCGGCTCGGCGGTCGGCCAGTCCGACAGGGCGCGAATCGCCGCATCCTGGATCTCCGCCTCGCGGCTGCTCAAAGACGTCAGCAGGATCGGCAGCGAGCTGGCGTCGCCGATCCGGCCCAGCACCCGCAGCAGGGACGCCCGGTCCGGGACCTCCTTGACATTCGGCAGCACCGCCTGCACCGCGGCGGCCTGGCGGGACTTGTCTTCAATTTTGTGGGCCACCGCGGCGACCAGCTTCTCCGCCTCGCCACGGTCCGGCTCATTCTTGATCTCCAGCAGCAGATTGACCAGAGCCGGCATGTCCTCCGGCTTGGCGACGATCCGCAGGACCCGCAGCGACTCCATCCGGACCCTGCGGTCCGCGTCTTTGGCGGTGGCCAGCAGGGTCTCCGTCGCGCCGCTGATATTGCGCTCACCGACCGCGGCGACCAATTCCGCCTTCACGCCGGGCGCGGCCGAAGCGAGCCCCTGGAGAATCGCCGCATCCACGTCGGGTCCCCGCAGCCGGTAGAGCCCTTCCCGGGCCGCTCTCTGCTCGGCGCCCCGGCTGGCCGACGCCCGCTCGGCCAGCAGCGGAATCGTCGAGACGTTCCCCAACTGGCCGACGGCCCGCAGCGCCGCCACGCGGACGGATTCCTCCTGCGACTTGCCCGCCTCGATCACCGCCGGCAGGGCCGTCGCGTCGCCACGATCGCCCAGCGCGGAGAGCAACTGGACCTGGATCGTCGCGGGCAGCTTCGGCAGCTCTTGCACCAGGGCCTTCGTAACGTCCTGGCCGGGGAGGTCCCGCACGATACCGATCACGCTGCTCTGCATCTGGGGGTCCTTGCCCCGCAGCGCGTCGAGCACCATGTCGATGATCTCCTTGTTGCCGGAATCCTCAGCCGCGGCCGCCAGGCCGGACAGCACGAGAACGAGCACGCCGATCCGCAACCAACCCCATCTTCCTGATCGTCGCAGCATGACTACACCTTGCCTAACTCATAACCGCCCGGCCTGCCACCATCATCCCTGTGACGCCGGCAGGCACAACTTGCCGAGGGCTCACCCGCGGAAACGGTAGAGCGTTCAGCAAGAGCTCCATCTTGTCGCGGCCATGCGGCCGGGATTCCCGACACTAGTACCGCGTTTCACAAGTACCGCGACTATGAGGAGGAGATTGCTTCGTCGCTGCGCTCCTCGCAATGACATGATTGCCGCGCTCGGCAAGCCTCGCTCGCAATGACATAGGGCGCCCAAGTATGTCATTGCGAGGAGCTTCAGCGACGAAGCAATCTCTACTCTATGGTCTCAGGGCGTGCGAAATGCCGTACTAGCCCCAGGCACAATTACTTCGTGCCGCTACGGCTGGCGTTGACGATGCCCTGCAAAGCCGCCGAGCGGACCTGGGCCGGCATGCCTTCGCGGTTCAGACCGCTGTAGATCTTCATCGCCTCGGCCCGCTTGCCCTCGGCCACCAGCTTCTCCGCGGCCGTCAGATAGGCATCGTAGACCGTCATCTTCAAAGCGTCGGGAGCGCTCTCGCGGGCCTTGTCCAGCGCCTTGATCGCCTCGGGTCCACCGATCTTGCCCAGCGCGCTGATGGCGGCGCCGCACAGCAGTTGGTCCGAACTGCCCACGCACTTGGCCACGGCCGCCACGGCCGCTTTGCAGCAGCGCTCGCCCAAGCTGTTGACGATGCCGATTCTGGCCTTGCCTTCGGCCTTGGCCAGGGCCTGGATCAGGGCCTTGTTCACCGCCTCGCCCGGAATGCGCTCCAGGGCGTAGCGGGCCATGTCCGAGTACTCCTGGCTCGTCAGCATGCCCGCCAGCACGGGCACCGACTGCTCGGTCCCGATGATGCTCAGCTCGCGGCAGGCGTACTGCTTGCCCGCGTACTTCGCGTCCGACTTGAGGACATCGAGCAGCGCCGCCTCGAATTTCTTCAGCTCTTCGGGCTTGCCGTAGGCCTTGCGGATCGCATCGCTGAACTCCGTCAGCGGCTGGCGGCTGTCGCCGAAATCGTACGTCTTGATCTTCGCCAACTGTTGTTCCATGCCTGACCCCTTCACTGATGCCTGTGCCTTCGGTTTGGTCGGTACCGGGAAATCCCCCGCCGCAAATTGAATCCCACGCAGATAGTGCTCGAGAATCGGCGTGTTCATGAATATCTCGTTGTTGTGCCCGAGCGAGCAATAGAAGAGCCGGCCCTTGCCCACGTCCCGGACCCAGGTGATGCCGGTGTCCTCGTCGGACTCGATGACGCCTTTAACGTTCTTGGTGCCCGGGTCGCTCATGTCGAGGCTCATCAGGACAAACTGCCTCTCGCGGGAGTACAGCGGCGGAGCCGTACGGTAGATCTCGTCCTTGACCTTGAAGCCCTGGCCCTTGAACGGCGCGGTCAACGGATGGTCGGGCTCATCGATTTTGATCGCAACCGTCATATTGGAGGTCCAGGGGTGGGCGGTGAACTTGTTGCCCATCATCTCCATGCCCTCGGGCCACTGGTAGAAGTTGTCGGAGGCGGCGTGAATGCCAACGATGCCTTTGCCGCTGGTGACGAAGTCCATCAGGGCCTGGCACCGCTCCGGAGTTGTCTTCGGATCGAACTTCAGGTGCGTGGTGTTGTTCAGGCAGATGATGTCGAATTGCTTGAGCGTGGCGGCGTCAAACACGGCGTAGTCGTCCGTGACCGCCGTCACCTGGAAGGCCCCGGTCTTCTCGCCCATGATCCGCAGCGCCTCGTTCGCGACCGGGATCACCGTGTGGAAGAACCCCTCGCAGCGCCAGAACACGAGCATCTTGCGCGGCTTGGCGGGCTTGGCGACCGCCTTGTCCGGCATGGCGGCCGTGATCTTGGCGATCTCCTCCTCCGTCACTTTGCGCAGTTCCTTCGGCGACTCGGCCCACGACACCGTGGCCACACAGAAACCCACGAGCAGCAGCGCCGCGATAGCTTTTGACCTTACCATATGCGTTCCTTTCTACCTCAAAACCAAGTACCCTGTCCACTTTCATTTGCCCCCGGGAACGCCAATCTCCTGATTGGCTTCATTCAAGAGTGCCGCTCAGGACAGCGGCGCTGGGTTCCCAACCGCGACACGTCGCGTTTGGGAGCCCTTTCCCGGGGGATCCTCGTCAAGGCTCAAGGCCCTGGCGATGCCACCCTGCCTTCTCTTATCGGCAATGGTGTGCACAGCACACCCTACCGGACACAAGCCCATCCTACTTCCGGAGTTCTGCAAAATGGGGAGTTGGGCCTATTATTCTTCTCGGACACCGCGCCAGCGGAGAGATCAATCCGCTTCCCGTCCCGGCCCGGGGGCCGCGCCAGGCCGGTTGGGGGCCAAATTCGAAAGAAAGAAATCGGGAAGCGGATTTCCGAGAAGAATCCGCCGCCGGCCCCGCCGGCGCGGGCGGCCGCGAACGAGCCCCGGCCCGCTTCCCGATTTCTTTCTTTCTCAAGTAGGCCCAACTCCCCATTTTGCAGAACTCCACTTTCCACTTCGAACTTCTCACAAATGCCACGGTGCCCGCATCGGCCGCGACAGCATCCGATTGGCCTCGGGATCGTTGACAAACTCTTCCTTCACGGGGTCCCAGCGGACCTGGCGCTCCAGCAGCATGGCGATTTCGCCCAGGAGGCCCACGGTGATCGAGCGGCAGGCCACCTCGATGGGCGTGATCGTCTTCTGGCGGGATTTCACGCAGTTGAGAAAGTTCTGCTGGTGATCCCGGCTCTCGTAGAGGCGGGTCTCGTTGGCGCCGATCGTCTCGTTCCAGAGCGAGGCCGGCTCCGTCGCCTGGCGGCCGCGATCGACGTGGACCCAGCCCTTCTCGCCGTACCAGACGGTCCCCATGCCCTTGGGCACCTGCCGGTCGTTGGCCACGACCATCTCCACGCCGTTGGCATACTTGCAGGTGAACTTGTACGCCGTCGGGGCGTCGTAGATCCCGTCCTTCGGGTAGACGCCTTTGCCTTCGATCTCCACCGGGCCCGTCTCATCCAGTCCCAGGCCCCAATGGGCGATGTCGATGTGATGGCCCGCCCAGTCGGTCAGTTGGCCGCCGGAGTAGTCCATGATCCAGCGCCAGTCCCAATGGACGCCCTGCCCGCCGAAATCGATGTAAGGCCGCCAGGGCGCCGGCCCGAGCCAGGCATCCCAATCCAAGCTCTCGGGCACCGGCTTGGCCTGCCTGCCCCCGGTGCTGCCGCCGGTGGGCAGGCCGACCTCCACGCGGGTGACCTTGCCGATCCGCCCGTTGCGGACCAGCTCGCAGCCGTGATGGAAGTTGGCGACGGATCGCTGCCAGCTCCCGGTCTGCCAGATCCGGCCGTACCGGTTCACCGTGTCGCGCATCACCTTGGCCTCGTGGATCGTGCGGGCCAGGGGCTTCTCGCCGTAGACGTCCTTGCCCGCCCGGGCCGCCGTCACCACAGGGATCGCGTGCCAGTGGTCCGGCGTCGCCAGGGAGATGGCGTCGATGTCGCTCCGCGCGATCAGCTCGCGGAAGTCGGCGTAGGTCGCGCAGTCGGCGTTGCCGTACTTCTTGTCCACGAGGCCCTTGGCACGGTCGCAATGGCGTTTGTCCACGTCACAGACCGCCACGACCCGGGCCTCTTTCTTGTTCAGAAAGCCGTTCATGTTGCCCGTGCCCTGGCTGCCGACACCGACACAGCCGAGGGTGATCCTCTCGCTCGCGGCGACGGTCCCCCCGGCTCCCAGAGCTGCGGAGCTGATGATATACGGGAAACCCACCGCTCCTACAGAGACGCCCGCCGCCGTTCTCAGGAACCCGCGACGGGACACGTTCGTTCCGGACATTGCCATTCTCCTCATTTGCACCTATAGATGCCAGGGACCGCGCATCGGGCGCGACAGCAGGCGATTGGCCTCGTCGTCGCCGAGGAAGACCTCGCGCTTCGGGTCCCACTTCAAGGGCCGCTTCAGCGTATGGGCGATATTGCCGAGATGGCACACGACGACGGAGCTGGCGCCGATCTCGATATCGCAGATGGGCTGGCTGCGCTTGCGGACGGCGTCCAGCCAGTCGGTGTAGTGATTTCGGCTGTTGTAGAGGTTGACCTGGTCGGCGCCGATCTTCTGGTCCTTGAGCCCGTCCGGCCACGTCTTGAGATAGCCGCGATTGACCTCGACCTTGCCGGTCGTGCCTTCGAAAAGAACGCCATTGACCCGCCCGCCTTTGTCCTTGACGTGTTCCAGCCAGAGCGGATAGGCATCGCCCTGGAAGGGCAGGCCGGTGCCCTCGGGGCCACGGGCCTGGCCGTCGCGCGTCATCGGGACGCCGTTGGCGTACTTGTACGTGAGGACCTTGTACTCCTTGCCGTCGGGGGGGCAGATCTCGACCGGGCCGGATTTGTCCATCCCGAGGGCCCACTGGGCGATGTCGAAATGGTGGGCGCCCCAGTCGGTCATGCCGCCGCCGCCGTAGTAGCTGTCGTAGCGCCAGTGCGGGAAGCCGTCGAAGCTGATGTGCGGGGCCAGCTCACTGTTGTAGGGCCGCCACGGGGCCGGGCCGACCCACATATCCCAATCGAGGTAGTCCGGCACGGGCTGGGCCGGCAGCACCCTGTCTTCCGGCGGGCCGCCGACGTTGACGGTCACGTGCTTGATGTCGCCGATGTAGCCGTTGCGGACCAGCTCGCAGGCGAAGCGGAACTCCCGCGACGAGCGCTGCATGCTGCCCGTCTGGAAGACGCGGTTGTACCGGCGGACCGCATCGATCATCGCCCGGGCCTCCGTGATCGTCTGGCAGAGGGGTTTTTCGCAGAACACGTCCTTGCCGGCCTTGCACGCTTCGATCGTGGTGACCGCATGCCAGTGGTCCGGCGTCGAGATCACCACCGCGTCGATGTCCGGGCGGGCCAGCAGCTCGCGGAAGTCGGCATAGACGGCACAGCCTTGGTAAGCCCCGTCCTTCTTATCGGCGTAGAACTTCTCGACGATCCCCTTGCTGCTGCGCTCGAGCTTGAGCTGGTCCACGTCGCAGGCCGCGACCACCTGGGTGCCGGGCGAGTTGAGGAAGGCCCGCATCAGGTGCTGGCTCTGCTTGCCGCAGGCGATGAAGCCAAGGGTGATTCGCTCGCTGGGCGGGGCCTGCCCCTGGGCTCTCAGGATCGACGACGGCGCCACACAGAGCATGCTCGAGATCGCCGCGGCCCCGGCTGCCGTCTTGAGGAAGTCGCGACGATTCATATTTGTCTGTGCCATTCGATCACCTCCACAGTAGCATGGGCGCGAACGCCCATGAGTATCCACGGGCGTCTCGCCCGTGCCAGTGGCATGGGCGTCCCGCCCATGGACCATCGGCAGGATGCCGATGCCACGAAGCACCACCCTCTCCTGTATGTTCTCATATTCCTGTACGCATGGGCGACATTGCACACGTTCGTAGTGACGCCGCAAGGCGTTCGTGTCGAAGGCGTCCCGTCTTCGAATCGCGGGCGCTCGCGCCCGCGACACGTCCTGGATGCCCTTGCGGGCACACTACGAACGGGATGTCACCCGGATTGCCGCGCGGCCCGGATGCTTCGTAACATCCGGGCCGCACGGCGGTTAGGACTACTTTTTCTCGAACGCCGCATCGAACGCGACCTGGGAGGGCTTGAAGTCGGCCTTCTTGATGGCCTGGCACGCTTCCGCCGCCCCGTGCTCGCGATCCATCCGGCCATCCTCCCACTCGATCGAGAGCGGGCCCTGGTAGCCGATGTCGTTCAACGCGACGATGATTTCCTCGAAATTGATATCCCCGTGGCCGATGGAGCGGAAATCCCAGAACCGGCGGGGGTCCGTGAACTCGGTATGGCCGCCGAAGACGCCGACGGTGCCGTCCCCGTGGCCCCACCACACGTCCTTCATGTGGGAGTGCCAGATTCGCTTGCCGAACGTGCGGATGAACTTGACGTAATCGACGCCCTGGTAGCCGAGGTGGCTGGGATCATAGTTGAACCCGAACGCCACGTGACCCTTGACGGCATCGATCGCCCGCTGCGCCGAGGCGATATCGAACGCGATCTCGGTGGGATGCACTTCCAGGCCGAACTTGACGCCCTCTTTCTTGAACGCGTCGAGAATCGGCGTGAAGCGTTTGGCGAAGTCCTCGTAGCCGGCCTTGATCATGTCGCCCGAGACGGGCGGGAACGAGTAGAGCAGGTGCCAGATCGAGC
>VGYL01000325.1 GCA_016872975.1 Planctomycetota bacterium | reverse complement strand
GCCCCAGGGCCGCAGGAATCCGGCGCTGCTTCTTATGGGACGGCTCCGATGGAAGATTCTTCCGGGGTCAGGAAGATCCTGCAGGGCCGCAGGGCGCGGAAAGCCGAACCGCCGCCCGGAGGCCGGGAATCCGAAATCCGAAATTCGAGTGACCGAGACCACGGACCGGGCTCTGCCCGTTTTGGATTTTCTTCCGTTTTCATCATTGCGATTTGTTTCGGATTTCGGATTTCGTGCTTCGAATTAATCTCTCCGCGTGCGCGGGGTCCGCGCCTCGCGGTTTCGGATTTCGGATTCTCCTCCGTGGCACGCCAATTGCTGTTGTGCCTCCCGTGTGCCTATCGCGCGACGATCCGTCTCTCGTCGCTCGGGTCGTCATGCGTGGGGCGGGATGCGTCCTGCGTAAGCCCACGCACGACGAGCGAAGAGCCGCGGGCGACGAGTGACGAGCCACGGGCGATGGGCGATGGGCGACGAGTGACGAGCGACAGGGAAAGGAGAAGACCGATGACGGCGATCGCAGCGACCGCGTCCTCCAGTGACATCCAGATGAACTATATGAAGCTGCTGGTCAAGCAGTTGCAGAATCAGAATCCCCTCGAGCCGCTGGACAACAAGGACATGGCGGCGCAACTGGCCCAGTTCTCCCAGTTGCAGCAGGCCGAGAAGCTCAACACCTCCTTCAGCCAGATGCTGGAGTCGGTGCAGCGGAGCTACGCGAGTTCCCTGATCGGCAAGACGGTCTCGTACGGGACCCCGGCGGCCGACGGCACGATCGACATGCGGACGGGCGAAGTCGCGGAAGTCCTCCTGGGCAGTGATGGCGCGATCCTCCTGACGGTCGACGACCGGCAGGTTCGGTTGGCGGATGTCGTATCGATCCGAGAGTAAGGTTAGAAGTTCGATGGTTGATGGTTGATGTTGGAAGCAAGAGGGCGTGCGGCGCGGATCTTCAAAATCAACCATCAACCACCAACCATCAGACTTCCATAGAATAGGAGAAATCGTCTATGTCCTATGCATTGTCTTCCGGCGTGTCGGGTTTGCAGGCCCATCAGGAAATGCTGGATGTGGCCGGCAACAACCTGGCGAACGTCAACACCACGGCTTTCAAGGCCAGTCGCGTGGGCTTTGCGGAGCTCTTGAGCCAGACGCTGGAGCAGGCCTCCCAGCCGACCGGCAATCTCGGGGGCACCAACCCCAAGCAGATGGGCAGTGGCGTGACCATCGGGAGCATCACCCCGGATATGACCCAGGGCAGCATCGTCAATACCGGCCGGTCTCTGGATGCCGCCATTGAGGGGGAAGGATACTTCGTCGTCAGCAACGGCGACCGCGCCTTGTACACGCGCGCCGGGGGCTTTGGCGTCGACGCCAGCGGCGCCCTGGTCGATCCCGCCACGGGCTATCGCGTCCAGCGCATCGGCTCCACCGGCGAGAGCGACGGCTTCCAAATCTCGAGAGACGGCGATATTCGGATCCCCTTTGGCGTCGCGCTGCCGGCCAAGGCGACCACCCAGGTCACCCTCACCGGCAACCTCAGCTCCAGCGCCGCCCCGGCCGCCCGGGCCCAAGTGCTGGTGTCGAGCACGGCGTACACGATGGAAGGCCAGGAGGCCCTGGCGACCGTGCCGATCGACCAGTTGGATCAATTCCGAGGCGGGTCCGGCCCGAACGGGCAGTTGGGCGCCGGGCAGACCGGCACCCTCACGATCTCCGGCTTCCATCGTGACGGGACCGCCTGGGACAGCGGCCTGACCTTCACCGTGACGGCCGACACCACGGTGAACGACCTGATCGACCATCTGAACACCCAGGTGTTGCGCGACGCGACGGCCTCCTTCGTCGGCGGCAAGATCCGCCTCACGGACAACCAGGCCGGCCCCAGCAAGTCCGATCTCAAGCTGTCCTACGCCGGTGACGGCACCTTCGCCACGCCGCCCTACTTCCAAGTAGCGACCGTAGGCGGCGATGAATCCAAGAGCGTGAACATTGCCGTCCATGATTCGCAGGGCGGCAAGCACGTGCTGTCGGCCGCCCTGGTCCGCACCGACACCGTCAACACCTGGGACGTGATTCTCACCTCCATCACCGGCAACGTGGTCGCGCTCGAGCCCGAGAATCGCCGCGTGAGCGGGCTGTCCTTCGATCCCCAGACCGGCGCGTTTGCCGGCATTCCCGAGACCGAGGCCGGCCGGTTCCTGGTCACGTTCGCGCACGACGTCGACCATCCGCAGGCCATCGCCCTGCATTTCGGCACGGCCGGCTCTTTTGACGGCCTGACCCAATTCGCCGGCAACTCGACCGCGGTCGCCCGCGAGCAGGACGGCTACGAAGCGGGAAACCTGTCCGCGGTGTCGATCCGCGGCGACGGCACGCTGGTCGGCGCCTTCACGAACGGCATCAAGAAGGACCTGGCCACGCTGCAAGTGGCGCTGTTCAACAACCCGGCCGCCCTGCAGAGTGCCGGCGGCGGCTACTATGTCCCCTCCGCCAACTCCGGGGGGGCCGTCGCCACGCAGGCCATGAGTACCGGCGCCGGGGTGATTCACGGCAGCGCCCTGGAGAAGTCCAACGCGGACGTGGCCACCGAATTCGTCAACATGATCGAGGCCCAGAACGGCTACCAGGCCAACGCCCGCACCATCCGCGTCGCCAACGACATCCTGCGCGAGCTGACCAGCCTGATCCGGTGATGGAGGATGGTTGATGTTTGAAGTGTGAAGTAACAGCGCGGAAGGAAGTCTGATGGTTGATGGTTGATTGGAAGACCCGCGCCGCACACCCTCTTACTTCAACCATCAACCATCAAGAATTACGCTATGTTTGCCCTGATGCACATCTCGTTGAGTCTGACGGTGGCCGAGCGGTGGGAAGCCGCCCGCCGGATGAACCCGCGCGCCGTGCCCCAGCAGTGGCTGGTGTTGCTCGGGGTCGCTACCATGCTGGTGCTGCTGGTGGTGCTCTTGGCGATCAGCTTTCGGCGGCACCAGCAGAGAAAGGGACAGCGGGCCGAGCGCTTCGACCTCGAAGCCCTGCGGCGGGGCCTCACCCTTCGCGAGCGCCAGATCCTCCTGGCGATTGCCCTGCGCAGCGGCGTCCGCCGCACGTACACGATCTTCCACGCGCGGGACGCCTTCCAGCGCGGGGCCGTGCAATTGCTTGCGGAGTTTGCCCAGACGCGCACGGTGCAGGAGAACAGCGAGTTGAAAGGAGAAGTCCTGCGCCTGCGGCAGAAACTGGGTTTCCCGACGGCCGGTCGGGGGGCGGCCCCGAGCGGTCCGAGCAGTCGGGACATCCCGATCGGCCGGTACCTCGAATTGACGGGCCGCCGGGAGCAGGAGGCGATCGCGCTGCGGGGCGAGGTGCTCCGCAATGATGACATCGAGTTGGTCGTCGCCCTGCGCACGCCCCTGCCGAGCAAACCCGGCGACCCCTGGCTGGCGCGCCACTATGCGGGCCTGTCCGCCTGGGAGTTCCGCACGTCGACGGTCCGCTGTGACGGTCAGCGGCTGGTCCTGAATCACAGCGACGAGGTGCACCTCGTCAACCGCCGGCGGTTCCCGCGCGTGGCGGTGCGGTGGCCGGCGCGGATCGCTCTGCTGCCCTTCTCCCGCCCTCTTTTCCCCAGCGGTCGCACGGGCGAAGACGGGCTGCGGGCGTCCGGAGCCCCGCCTGCCCCGGTCGATCCACCGGGCAAAATGGGGCGGGACGCGACGGAGGCCGGAGGACCGATGGCCGAGGACGGATGGGGGACGACGGATGACAGCCGTCCTCCGTCTTCTGAGCAGCCTGCGGCGCCCGTGTTCGTCGACGCCACGGTGACGGAATTCGCGGGGCCGGGCCTGCGGCTCGAGACCCGGCTGCCCGTACAAGTGGACGATCGCCTCCTGGTGGCGGTCCAACTGACCCGGCCGGTCGAGGGGACGCCGCCGGCCTCGTACGCGCTGGCCGCCTTCGCCCGGGTCCGGCATGGCCGGGACCTGGAACGAGGCCTCGGCATTCCGGATGCCATCGACCGGATCTGGCAGGAGGCCGCGGCCCACGAGCGCCAGGCGCTGGCGCCGCAACCGTTGTCGATCGCCGTCGAGCTGACGGGCCTGAGCGACGAGGAGATCGAGGAACTCGCCTCCCTGACGCACGAGTTGTCCTGTCGGGCGAAGGAGAACCGGGTCGCCCGGCCCGGCCCAGCGCCCCAGACGCCCGCGTACACGGCGGCCGCGATGTAGGGTGGCAGTTCTCAGTTGACAGTTGTCAGTTCCCAGTCAACTGAGAACTGTGAACTGTCAACTGAGAACGGTCAACTGCCAACTGTCAACTGGAGTTGTGTGTGACGACCACGGCGGCCCAAGTCAGTGCCAGTATCGATGCCTTGGAAAGGCAGTTCGATGTCATTGCGCATAACCTTGCGAATGTCAGCACGGCCGGTTTCAAACGCCGGTGCAACAGCTTCGCGCAGGCCATGGCCGCCCAAGGCGGAGCGCAAGGGACGGACGGGGCCCAGTCCGCGCAGGGACCCGTCGATTTTTCCCAGGGCACGCTCGTACAGACGGACCGCACGCTGGATGTCTCGCTGTACGGCAAGGGTTTCTTCGTCCTCGAGAGTCCGGAGGGACCGTGCTACACGCGTCACGGCATCTTCGTGACGAACCCCAACGGCCAGATCGTTGACACGATGGGCCGGCTGGTTGCGGGTACGGCCGGACCGTTGCTGGTGCCGCCCAACCTCGACGTGTCCGACATCCACATCGACAACGCCGGCATGGTCAGCGCCGGATCGGCCGTGCTCGGGCAATTGCGCCTCGTCGAGTTCGCCGACAAAGAGAACCAACTGCTTCCCGTCGGGTTCAATTGCTTTCGCGCCCCCAAGGGAGTGGAGCCGCGCGCGGCCGAGAGCGTGGTGGTCCGCCAGGGCTACCAGGAGGCCTCGAATGTGAAGATCATCGACGAGCTCGTGAACCTGATCACCGTTTCACGCCTCTACGAGGCCAACATGAAACTGATGACGGTGAGCCGCGAGGCGTCCAGCAGCGCCATCGGCGTGGCGATGGGCTAGGGGATTTATGAGTTATGATTTACGATTTATCACTTGGCTTCGCCGTTCGCAGCCGGCTCTGGCACCGCCAGCGTGGCAGCGCCATGGGCAAACCGTAATTCATGAATTCATAAATTCATAAATCATAATTCCTAAATCATAAATCGGAAATCACTCATGATACGAGCCTTTTCCACCTCGGCCACGGGCATGATGGCCCAGGAAACCCTCGTGGACGTGATCGCGAACAACCTGGCGAACATCAACACCGCGGGGTTCAAGCGGAGCCAGGTCGAGTTTCAGGATCTGCTGTATGCGAAGGTCAAGGAACCCGGCACCGAGGTTTCGCCCGGCGTCAACGCGCCGACGGGCCTGGAGGTCGGGACCGGCGTGCGGGTGGCCGCCACCCTGCGGGTCTTCAGTCTCGGCCAGTTCGAGAACACCGGCCGCAACCTCGACCTCGCCATCCGCGGCAACGGCTTTCTGCAGGTGCTCATGCCCAACGGTGACCTCCGCTATACGCGGGACGGCGCCCTGCAGACGAATGCCAACGGCCAGCTCGTGACGCTCGCCGGCTATCAAATCGCCCCCGCGATTGCCGTGCCGTCGGATGCCGCGAGCATCGACATCGGCGTCGACGGCGGCGTGAACGTGACCGACGCGACCGGGGCGCGCAGCGTGGTGGGCACGATTCAACTGGCCCGGTTCGTCAATCCCTCCGGCCTGATCAGTCTGGGGGACAACCTGTACGCGCCGAGCGATGCCAGCGGGCCGGCCGTGACCGGCGTGGCGGGGGAGGAAGGCTTCGGGTCGCTCCAATCCGGCTTCCTGGAGAAATCCAACGTCCAGATGGTCACGGAACTGGTGAACCTGATCACCGCGCAGCGCGCGTACGAGATCAACTCCCGCGCCATCCGGGCCGGAGACGAAATGCTCCGCGAGACCAACAACATCTTCCGGTAATGACTTATGATGTATGATTTACGATTTACGATTTGTGATTCGAGCCGGCCGGTCCGCCGTGTGCGAAGGACGGTAATCGGCGCCCTGGTAGTTCTGCTTTTCCTGTCGCCGCTGGCTGCTGCCGGCTCCGAGGAAGAACCAGGGGCGGCAAATCATACATCAGAAGTCATAAATCATACCTCGCTGCAGATTCATCTGCCGCGAGAGGTCACGGTCGAGGGCAGTCTTCTGACCCTGGGCCAGATCAGTGTGGTCCGGGGCGATCCCGACGTGGTGGCCACCGCGCTGCGGACCGGCCTGGGACAGCTCTCGACGCCGGGACAGACGGCGCTCCTGGACCGGCCGACCATCTTGAGCCGGTTGGCCACGCAGGGCATCCCGGCCCGGCAGGTCCGCCTGACCGGGGCCGAGGCCGTCCGGGTGAGCCGCTTTCAGAGGGCGATCACCGCGGACGAGTTTCTCGAGATGGGTCAGGCGTTTCTGCGGCAGCATCCGCCCGCACCGTCCTTGCACGAGACGATCCCCACGGTGCACCCCAAGGACCTGATCCTCCCGGTATCCGTACGGGACCTGCAAGTGACGCCCCGACTCGTCAAGAGCGGCGCGCGCGGACACGTCATGGTGCTGATCACGGTGACGGCGGATGGGAATCCGTGCGGGGTGCGCGAGATCCCGTTCCGGTTGAAGTACCAGTGCCGTCGTACCGTGGCGGCCGAGGAGATCCCGGCGGGAACGGCTCTGACCCCCGAGAACGTGAAGATCGAGACGATGCTGTCGGATCAGCCGGAGCCGGCGAACTGGAAGCCGCCGTACGGCCTCGTCGCGGTCCGGACCCTGGCCGCCGGCGCCGAGATTCGCCCGGAGATGGTGGGCAGCGCGCAGCCGCCCGCGGCCGTGAAGCGCAATGAAACGGTCGTCATCCGCCTGCAGCGGCCCGGATTGCTGGTGACCGCGGCGGGTGTCGCGCTGCAGGAAGCACGCCCCGGGGAATTGGTGAAAGTACGCAATGCCGATTCCAGCCGCGTCATTCTATGCAAGGTGAATGCGGACGGAACCGTGGAACCAATGTTTTAGAAGTGTGATGGTCGATGTTTGATGTATGAAGCAAGAGGGCGTAAGGAAGTTTGATGGTTGATGTTTGAAGTAAGAGGGCACGCGGCGCGGATCTTCAAATCAACCCTCAACCATCAACCCTCAAACTTCTATAAGGAAAGGAGACCCGATGCGTAAA
>VGYL01000324.1 GCA_016872975.1 Planctomycetota bacterium | reverse complement strand
GGAGACGGGGGCGTATGACGAGCAGGCCATCGACATGGCCCCGGAATGTGTCCGGTTCTTCTGCGAGAAGTACGGTAAGCCGTTGAAGCTTGCCGCGAAGAGCCAAGCGACTACGTCGGCCTGACCCGTGCCTTCTCCGACACGGTCTTCCCCGGATACATCCGGACTTCCAACCGACAACCGACTACTGACTACCGACTGCCGTTTTGCAACCGCGAAATACGCGAACCACGCGAACAGAAGAGGGGAATGAACCGCAGATCATGTCATTGCGAGCCCGCGCGGCAATCTAACTGCGAACTGACAACTGTGAACCGGGATCTGACAACCGCCTTTGGCCACAGAGACCACAGAGGGCCACAGAGAAGATCCACAATCGCAAATCATAAATCGTAAATCATAAATCCAAAGGGCTCTTCCCGCCGCCCACCATTCCACCATTCCAACATTCCAATCTTCCCCCTCTTCCCCCCGTCCTTCCCCATCATTCCACTCTTCCATAATTCCAGTATTCCAGTTCTTCCCTTCCAGCCTCTCTCCCACGTCAAAGATTAGAATAGGCAACTCCCCACCGTCCTCCACTCACCCCCGACTGGCGAACTCTGAGCAACCAGACGACACTGGATGTCGCTACTCCATAAATGTGTCGCGGTAGGGACCGCCCTTACGGGCGGCCCCCCGCACAGATCCGTACGTGAGGCACTACCTCATACGGCTCTTACCTCGGGTCGAGGACGATCCGTCGCCAAGGCGACGTCTCGTACGTCCCGCCGTCTACGGCCACGCGTGCCCGGCGCTGTGTCCGGTGCGTGCCCAACGGACAGGTCGTTCCCCTTGGTCGGCCCCCTTCCCTCCACGGACTCCGCGGCCGATACGTCGGCTTTGTTCGCCTGCTTCTCGGGTACTATGGGGCCGTCCGACTCCCCGAACGCGTGCACGCCCGGCGTGCGGCCATGGGCCTTCTCGGGCCGTTCCATCCCATCGTCGGCCTTGTGAGCTTCCGGTGGAAAGGAAGCCTTCGGGGTCTCCCGGTTTCCGTGCAGAGAGTTTCCACACATGCACAGGGTCTCAGACTCCGTGGCGTCCCGCCGCAGCTCGCGCATAACGCCGCCTCGGATGTGGCCTTCCCTCTTCAGGTACAGGGTCGGCACGCCAGGGGAAGTGATTTCGGAGCTCGATGGCTGGCCTGCGTGTGCCCCTGTCAACGCCTCACCCAGGCGGTTACCCGCCTCGGCGCATGACTCGGGGTCAAGATGGTTCGCTACTCCTTTCTTGTACGGCTCTTTCATCCGCGACTCTCCGGCGGCTTTGACCGGCGCTTTCACCTGACACCTTTAATTTCCTCCCCCGCCCTAGATATCAGGGTGCCACGGTAGCGCCGGCAGCTTCTCTAGCTCTGTCAGCTTCTGTGGCCAGCCGGTCGGTCTGCGCCTTGTCGAGTGGCTCGATTATTGGGCGTACCTGAAAGGACATATGCCAATTACCGATAGCCTCTGGCGGGAACTTATACGCTCGAGCCTGGAGTTCGCTCAATATCTCAACGTTGGAGTCGGTCACTTCGAATGAGAAACCCCCACGATAGACGAACTTCCCCTTCTTGTCGGCCCGCGGAATGCTTATTAATAGCCTGTATGTTCCCGGTTCTATCCATGCAACATCACTTGCGACTGTAGATCGCATTTCCTCGGAGAGTGCGTCGCTAACCTCATAGGTGAGTCGCTTAGCATTGAGGGCCTTCTCATTGTCCGAGAAGTACTTGTCCTGTATTTCGCGGAACACTCGGCAACTCAGATCACCTGTCCTTCGGGTTTGACTTTGGCTCCTGCGCTCAGTGAAAGTAACGCCGCCAGTCCATCCCCCCCCATCGGCCTTTGCGCTGAAGTACCCGAGAGGTCTCCACTCACCGGAATACCAAGGTTTTCCTGAAAATCCCAACAGCGTCTTCCGCTGTTCCGGAGAGCCCTTGTCCAAAGCCAAATACGCTTCCATCCTTCCGACGTCAAAGGCTCTCGTGCCAAGGTTCACCAGAGCTACGTCGCATGCAAGTCCCCAACCCCACAGACCATTTCCAATTGTTATCTCTGGACCGACGCTGACCCGAGGGTCAGTCTTGCCAAACAGGGGCCCTCTCTCGTTTGAGCCAATCTGGTAGCACACTGCTAAGGCGGCAACCAGAATACTCATGCCTGTCAAGATAACAGAGAGCGTCTGTATGCGACGCGACAGCACGCTTATGGACAGCTGTACAGGATCCTGCGGTAGGACTTTCCTCACGCGAGACATATTCACTTCCTTTCCAAGTAATCGTCCACGCCCAGAGGGCATGGCATTAAGAAAGCCCGCCCGAGCGGCCTGAGTGCGTCGTGACACCCCCGTTGGGGGCGGCAGCGAGAGCCAGTTCAAATTCGACCACCCAGGCCGGCAGGGGACACACGTACACATTTGATTCTGCTGAAAAAGTACCATATTCGGCCTTCTTACCCTCATTTACGCCCGCGAAAAAGCGGATGATTTCGCGAGCCAAGGGGTTTTCAGCGCAGTCAAATGTGTACGTGTGACCCATGTTCTTCCCTGTTCTTCGAGACGCCCCATGGTCGCCGGGCGTGCGGGATGCAGTGGCTGCATCTACGGCATCAGCAAGGCAGTCACTCAGGAGGACAAGGCAAAGTGCTACGCCAAGCTGTGGCAGCTCGAGCGAACGCCAATATCCAAAGCCTGACCCCTTTTCCCGCGTGCCAGCATCATGAGGCACCACCAACCGTTTAGCCTTCCACTCATTCCGGGTGAAGTTCGTGCAGGCAACCTCGTCTGCGGCAAAGGCGTGCGAGTATGCGCCCAAGGCCATCACTTACAACCCCGTCGCGGACAAGTCTGACCATCTCCGCGTACTTGTCGCCTTCTGCTCGCCTGCAACGATCGCGGAAGTCGCGGCAGGTCAGGTACCCGCCAGAGATCACCTCCTCCAGACACTCGTGTGTTGAAGCAGCACCAGGAACCTGCTTTCCCGCAAGCAGTCCTCGATGATCCAATTGGTCACGCCGGGCATCTCCGAGCGGAGTAATGAACTTGCCAAAAAGATGGCGTATCTGGAGCGCTGTCGGGCAAGGCTCTTTGACCGGTATTGGAATGCGTGTTGCTCCCGTGACCCATTCGCGGATCTTGGATGGGTCCGCGACCAAGTGGCTTCCAACCCACACGGACTCAACTCGGCTTAGGTCGCCAAACATGGCTCCTTTTAGATCGTTCTTATCAATAAAATGCGTTCGATCAAGAAACGCACCCTCGAAGTGGGTGGCCCGAAGGTCGCAATTCTCAAAGGCAGCAGCGGAAAGGTCCGCTCGCCGGAACGACAGTCCACTCAAGTCCCTGGCGCGAAATCTCACGCCTGAGAGGTCTTGGGATTCGAGGTTCACGCCGCAGCGTCTTACCAAGTCACGATCTGGACAGGCAATCATCGCCAGCGACAGTAGCGAAGAGAGGCCTCGGTCAGCGAGGCCTCCGCGTCGCAGTTCCTCGAGCACCTGCGATAGTTCGGATTGTCCCATACGTTTGGCCATGAAACGCAGAATGACCGGATCCTCCAAGTCGGTGTGCGATAGGCGCCGACCTGTATCGGCGCAATTCTTCGTAAGGTCAACCAAGTACCCTCTTGCTGCCAGAACCTGTGCGATAAGGTCATGTGTGAATTTGAGCAGCCCGGTCTCGCTTCCCGCTTGAAAGAGCGGGAATTGCAGGAGGGTCCTCATTATGTGGTTTCGGGAGTCTTCATTCAATTCGGAACGAAGAACCAGCTGCCCGTACTCCGATGCATGATCCCGAGTGATACCAGCATATCGACCTTCCTCAACATAATTGACAGCCATCTGCTCAAGCCACAGTTCAAGGCCACGGTCCTCAAAGAACCTTATATCGAGAAGTCCTTTATCGGTTTCTCGCTTTATCATCTCATCAACGACATAATTGAGCAATGCCACATCGTCACAAAACTCTATCCGCTGACCTTGCTTGAAGAGATCGAGGAGAGTATAGCAGTAGAACGGCAGACTAGATAGGCTAGAGACTGCCGGGGAATGATCAACCTCTCTCATGAAAGCCGCTACGCTCGGCGGGTCAGGTTCCTTACTCTCGGGATGCCGACCCTCAAGGTGCAACCAGGCAAGGTGCCGTTTTCCTTTCCGGTCCCAATCTGTGAGGCGATATACCTCGAAAAGGTTTGAACCCTCGCACAGGTTCCTAAATTCCGCGAAGGCGTTGCAGGTGGTTATGAGTGAATCCCGGCACAAGATTGTGACATTCGCCAGTGAATTCGGGCGCGTCACCAGTTCCTCGATATAGTCGAAGAAAGTCTGATCCCCCGTGTACAATTCGTCTAAACCGTCAAAAAGCCATGTGGAAAAGCCATTGACGAGAAGCCATTCAAAGGTCTCTTGTGTCACCGGAGACGCTACATCGGATCGCAAGAAGTTCTGGACAACCGCTTCCGTCCTGAGGGCGTAGGCGCCCCTCCTCGATTCAGGGGTAAGGGGAATTGGTCGAGGCCAAGCGCCATGCTTTGTCTTCGCCTCCAAGAAACCGTCATAGAGACGTGCAAAAAGGGCGTCAAACAGGTACGACTTGCCAATACCGGCCCGACCGACCACGAGGCGTACCATGGGCCTTTCCGAAGATGAGATTGATTTGAAAAGTGACTGGAAGATGTCAGGCCCTTCGATCTCCTCTGCAACGTGCTCTGCCCGGAACGGCTGAGGTACTCGGCGTTCCTTCTGAGCACGCGCACGGATGTCACCAATCACCGATATTTTTCCTGTTTCTTCAATGCGGAATGCTGTGTCGAAGAATTGGATCGGGACCAGGAACTTGGCCCTGTTGTCCGCAAGGATCTGGAGCATATCACGGGAAAAGCCACCTCGCGAATGCGCGAGCACATACGCCCTCGCATCTGGGTAGTTCGCACGGCGATCTATTATGCGTGTTCGCAGAGTACATTCATACTGGCTGATGTCCTGCGTCTGGGGTACAGTCCACAAAAGGATGGTGTCACGGTCTTGTCCGAAAATCAACTTATCGAGCACAAGACCGTGATCGTCCTGGTCGATCACTCTGTACCCGGCTGATTCAAGGTAATCCTTCGCTAGTGAACGCAACTCTTGCATCTGGCATCTCCCACAACAGGCGTTCTCTTCCAATGGTCACGGCACTCTGCAAATCGAATTGTCGGTCTTAAAAGACTGGAGGAATCACAGGGCACCATACTCAATCCCTCTTCGATTTCTGCTTAGCGCCGCACTTGGCTGGCTGAACGGGGAGAATCAACGCTTGGTGGCGCTCTTCTCCAGTTCATCCTTTCACCTCGGGCCTCACGCCAACCGTTTCGCTACAATTGCACTATTAGTGATGCTTTATCCACAGGTAGCAAGAATATCTTGGCGGAACTTGCCCCCAGAAGCAAGAGAAAAGTGACCCTTTCTGTGAAGCGTGATTCGTGAAGCGTGAAACGGTGTGCGGCAGGCAGACGGCGGGACGCCGGAAGTAGTTCCCGGTGGCCAGTTGTCAGTTCTCGGCCGGACTCTATGGGCGCAGACACTCCCTGCGTCGCCTCCTTCACCTGTATAGGCGATTCTCGGCGGGGGAATGTTGACGGGAAAACAGGAAGAGAGGCTGGAGGCCGGAGGCTGGAGGCCGGAGGCTGGAGGCTGGAGGGGTAAGACCAAGGGCCAGCGACCGGGGTCGCCTACCGCCTGCGGCCTCCGGCCTACCGCCTACAGCCTCCGTCCCATTCGCACTGCCACCCGTCAGAATCCTGTCTTCGCACGAAGATTCCCGGCGGCGAGCAGCGTAAATCGTTAGAAACAAGAGATTTATGTCTCACGTCAAGACGCCAGGAGCGCAGTGCGGCCCCCGGCCACAATTCAGAAGGACAGAAAAGAAGATGGAGAAAAGAAGCAACGATCCGCTTAAAGGCTGAACCGGAATTTGGGCCACAGAGGACACAGAGGTCACAGAGAAGAGCCCAGGCCAGAGGGCAAAAAGTTCAGAAGGGCAGAGGGCCGGGCGTTCTTCCCCCTTATCTTCTCCCCTTCCCACCTTCTGATGTTCTTCTCTCTGTGTTCTCTGTGACCTCTGTGGCTTCCTTTCTTAGCCTTCTACCGGGTCGTTGAAAAGAAGATGGGGAGACCCGAAGGAGATTCCGCTTTCCGGATCTATTTTCCTTTCTCCCATTCAAAATGTTTGGCAAAGAAACCGCAGATTGCGCCGATTTTCGCAGATTCAAAGACCAAGAGACGGACAGGACAGACCGTGGCACGAGCTTGCCTGTGTCTGCTGCTCGTTATCCCTCTTGAAATCCGTGCTACTAACCCGCAACAACTGAAAACCGTTTCCAGATTATGGTGGTGGCTTGATGCAAGTCCCGACCAAATAATGAGATAGGAACCACGAAGGACACGAAGAGCGCGAAGAAGATGGGACCAAGACGATGGCCTCCGGGGTCTCTTTCCTGCTTCGTGGCCTTCGCGCTCTTCGTGGTTTCACGCCTTTGGTTCCGGCCGCAGGCCGGGCTGGGTTCATCCGTGTAAATCCGTGTCGGAGGGCAGTTCTCAGTTCACAGTTGTCAGTTCGCAGTTCCCGGTAAGTCCTTGTGCCGTAGGGCATTATGGAGCCGCAGATTTCGCAGATTGTCGCAGATTCAGAGAGAATAGGACGGGTATAGACGAAAGGCCATGGAGGAGCGCGCAGACAGGGCCTTGTCCTCTCCTGGATAATCTGCGCAAGTCTGACGCCTGCGACAAAAGTCTGCGAGTGCGGTCTCGATCCGCGTTCCTGGACCAGAAACAGGGGGCAGTTGGGCTAATCCCCGACTTTTGTCGCAGGCATCAAGTCTGCGTAATCTGCGGTTCATTCCCCTCTTCTGTTCGCGTGGTTCGCGTATTTCGCGGTTGGAAAACGGCAGTTGGTCGTCAGTTGGAAATCCGTGTTCATCCGTGTAAATCCGTGTCGGAGGGCAGTTCTCAGTTCACAGTTGTCAGTTCGCAGTTAGGATTGCCGCGCCGGGCTCGCAATGACATGTTTCGGAAGCAGTTTCAAGTTTGAAGTTTCAAGTGTTAAGATGGGCAGGTCCGTGATCTGGCTTCACACTTTACACTTCAAAAGAATTAAGAGTTTTTGTGTCGCCCCGCCGACACAAAAGCTCGGTTGGACGCCGTCGTGGGGGCGCTTTGGAGCTTTAGTCGGAAGGGCTGCTACTCGTGATGGGCG
>VGYL01000323.1 GCA_016872975.1 Planctomycetota bacterium | reverse complement strand
CCGGCGTGACCGAACGTCGTTCCCGCACAATCTCATTGATCCGCGGCGCAGGCACCTTAAGCTCCAGTGCCAGTGCATGAGCGCTCATCTCCAAGGGTATCAGGAATTCCTCCCGCAGGACTTCACCTGGGTGAACCGGACGCATCTTATTGGTCAGACTCATAGTTCAGTCTCCTCAATATCATAGCAGAAGAATATAACGCGCGATGTTAAACGTCAAGCATATTCATCTGCGGGTAGACCCCGACGCGATGCCTCACTTGGCGGCTGCGAACCGGTCGCATTCGCCGTGGCGTGTGACCACAAATACCGCGACGATGGGTGAGGTTGCTTCGTCGCTGCGCTCCTCGCAATGACATGATTGCCGCGCTCGGCGAGCCTCGCTCGCAATGACATAGGGTGCCCAAGTATGTCATTGCGAGAAGCTTCAGCGACGAAGCAATCTCTACTCGATAGTCTCAGGAGTTGCGAAATGCCGTACCAGGCCGCGGGTGATGCGGTGGCAGAAGGCGAGGTACTCTTGTTCGAGCCGGTCGAGGTCGGGGCCGATGTAATGCTCGAAGAGTTGGCGGCCGACCTGGCGGTTCCAGACAAGCGTGCGGGGCAGGTTGCGGTCGGCGGCGGTGGTCCCGGCGGCCTCGTCGAGGGGCCAGCGGCCCAGGAGGCCGTCCGACAACAGGCGGCGGTAGGCGCCCAGCCGTTGGCCGTAACCGGCCTCGTGGAGAAAACGGATCAGGGCATAGGACTGGCTGTAGAACGCCATCACCGCCTGGTCTTCGTTCGTGGCGAGGACCTCGCCGGGACTGGTGGACACCAGCTCGCGCAGCGGGAGGGGCTTGCCGGCGCGGAGCGTCTCCTGGAGGGCGCCGAGCCGCTGGAAATTGGCGGCCGGGTCAAAGCGGAAGAGGCCGCCCTCGCTGACGCCGGTCTCGAATTGCATGGCGACGCCCTCGTCGAGCCAACTGGGCAGGCGGTAGCGGAAGTGCCGGCTGTTGAACTGGTGCCAGCCTTCATGACCGAGCGCCGAGAGGGTCCGTTTGGGGCCGATATCGTAGACGACGCAGACGCCGTTGAGATAGTAGGCCCCGGCCTTGATCTTGCAGAACAGGGCGGCCTGCTCGCCGGCGAACTCGCGCGTGAAGTCCTCCCACTGCTCGCGGTCGGCGAACAGGTAGACCTGGAAGGGGGAGGCCGTCGCGAGCGGCTGGGGGAGTTGGTCGTTGTAGCCGCGATAGGCGGATTCCAGGAAGCCGGGGATCGTGCGGAGCATCAGGGGCTCCGTGAGGGTCGAGAAGATTTCGTAATGGTCGGTGGTGAGCTTGAGGCCCGGGCCGTACCGGTTCTCCCAGGGCTCGACCGACACGAGGGCCGGAAGACGCTCGTTCCGCAAACGCTCCATGGTTGCGGTACAGGCTTGCCCCGCGGTGGTCTGGGCCGGCTCGACAGAGGCGCAGCGCGACGGGGAGCACCCGGCCAAGGCCAGTGCGGCCGGCAGGACCGTGGCGGCCAGCCCCCATCTCATAGCCTTCCTCCATCTCCCACTACTTCTCAATCGGACACCCGAAAACAGCCAATGTCATTGAAAACAGAAGGGGTGTTCCCGGCATGCTCTCGCGGGCAGCGCATGTCAGACCCCCTTGGAAAGTATAACAAACACGGATGGCGAGAGGCGCGGTTTTCCTCGTCGGGCGCGGCGAAATCCGGAGCACTGGGGATTATGGGACGGGTGTGGCTCAGATATCCGTGGCAGGAGTGCCGAACACCTCGGCGGAGAACAGGTAGACCTCCGTGTTTGCGTCCTTCCAGGCGTCGGGCGCCAGTCCCGCCTTATGGGAACAGCAGTGGGACAGAAATTCCTCCTTGGTCCAGCCGGTCTCCGCGGCGACCTGGGGCAGAAAGCAGCCGCTGGCATGTCCCCGCTTGATGTAGATGCCGTCGGTGCCCAGCCGCAGGCTCAGCGGGTCCGCGGTCCGCTCCAGGGGAGACAGGACGGAGATCTCGACCTCCAGGTGGGCCAGGTCGCGGACGGTCAGCGGGCGATCGAAGAACCGTGGATCTCGTGCCGCGGCGGCCTCCGCCATTTCGGCCACCATCTCGATCAGGGGCCGGTCGGAGAGGAACTGGCCGATGCAGCCGCGCAGCCGGCCCCGGCTCTTGAGGGTGACGAAGCATCCGCAGGGGGCGGTCAGGGCCGGATCGTCGGTCTGGAGTGCGGGCCGCGGCGTGCCGCCGATCACCGCCGCGACGGTCTCCCGCGCCATCCGCAGCAAGATCTGCTTCTGTCTCTCATCCATGCCGGTCCGGCTCCAACCTTGCCACCCAGTAGACATCCGCGCGATGCCCCGCGGAGAAAGGCTCTTCGTCAGTGCATCTATTGTATCAAGAGGAATCCGCCGATCAAGAGAGCGACGAAGCATCCAATGGGAAGAGGTTGACATTTGTGGGCGGCCGATCTACCTTGGGCCACTATCCTGATGCTTTCGCCCGGTCTCGGCCGCAGGCCGTGGGCACCGTATTATACATGGGATTACGACCATGAGGGACCATCTTATCAACGTGCTCAAGGGAATGGGGATTGGGGTGGCCAATGTCATTCCCGGAGTCTCGGGCGGCACCATTGCCGTGATCACCGGGGTCTTCGAGCCGCTGATCAACGCGATCAAGTCGCTTGACGTGACCGCCCTGCGTCTGCTGGGCGCGGGCCGGTTCCAAGCGCTTTCCCAACATCTGAATCTGCCCCTGTTGCTGCCCCTGGCCATCGGTCTGTTCGCGGCCATCGTTTCCTTCGCCCGCCTGCTGGAGTACCTATTCGGGCATTATCCCGTCTACGTCTGGGCCTATTTTTTCGGCCTGATCTTGGCCTCCATCTACTTCGTCGGCAAGACCGTGCGTCCTTGGACCGTGGTTCGTGTGGGCCTGCTGCTGGCCGGCGTGACGATGGCCGTCGCCTTGACCTTTCTGAATCCGGCCGTCGAGAATCGCAACCCGGCCTACCTGTTTCTGTGCGGGGTTGCGGCCATCTGCAGTATGATTCTACCCGGCATCTCCGGCTCGTTCGTCCTGCTCCTCCTGGGCAACTATGAGCTGATCGTCTTCGAGGCGATCTCACAGGCGCAGTTCTCGCTGCTGGCCCCCTTCGCAGCAGGTTGCGCCATCGGATTGGCGGCTTTCAGTCATTTGTTGTCCTGGGTGCTGCGCGTCGCCCGGCATGAGACTCTGGCGGTCTTGACCGGCTTCATCGCGGGTTCGCTCGTTACGATCTGGCCCTGGAAAGAGGCCATCTACCGGCTCACCCAGACCGGAGAAGCGGTCTTGAAGGAGGGCCAGCCCGTGATCTTCAAATATCGGCCGGTCCTGCCCGAGGCTCTCAACGCGGAAGTCGGAATCGCCCTGCTGATCCTGATTGCGGGGATCCTCAGCATCTGGATTACCGAATCCGTCGCGGCTCGCTCGAAGGACGGACGATAGCCTGCGATTGCTCCGGTCGCCAGCTTCAACCGTGCAAAACAGGCTTGCTGGGGCAAGCCCCCGCCACGCTTGATTTTGTTACCAATACCTTATCAACACAGGGGCTCGGCAAACGCCATAAGAAAATAGCGGTATCGTTCGCGCCCTGGTCGAGGACCCGAGAGAAAATGGCCGAAGTGCAACAGTTCGAGCGTGTTGACGATATCTTGCGGGTGCACGCCCCCGCCAAGCTCAACCTGAGTCTGCTCATCGCCGGCAAGCGGCCCGACGGTTTTCACGAAATCGAGACCGTGATGGCCAAGATCGACTGGTACGACGAGATCCGGATCGAGCCGGCGCACCAGGAGGACCTCGAATTCTTCTGTGCCGGGCCCCGCTGGGCGCCGGCGGACAGGACCAACCTGGTCTATCGGGCGGCGGAGCTGATTCTGCGAGAATCGGGCCGGCCGGGCCGCGTCCGGCTGACCCTCGTCAAGAACATCCCCGCCGGCTCGGGGCTGGGCTCCGCCAGCAGTGACGCGGCGGCGACGTTGATGGGTCTGAACCGGTACCTGAACCTCGGGCTGACGCCGGGCCGGCTTGTGGACCTGGCGTCACAACTGGGCAGCGACGTCGCCTTCTTCTTGAACGGTCCCCTGGCGTATTGCACCGGGCGCGGAGAACAGGTCCGGGAGCTATCCGTCGATTTTCCTTTCACGGCCCTCTTGATCCTTTCCGATGTAAACTCCTCTACCAAAGAGGTTTACGCCAATTATCGTCACGATCCGGACCGGTATCGGCAATTTCACGGCCCTATTGCCACCTTGCTGGACCAGAACCGCGTGGATCTGGTGGTTCGGATGTGCGTCAACATGCTCCAGGAGAGCTGCTTTGCACTCTATGCGGAGCTGGGCGAACGGAAGAAGGCCATCGAGTCGCTCGGTGTGGGCGATGTCCGTCTGAGCGGCAGCGGCTCCACGATGTTCCTGATCTCGGCCGGGAACGATCCTGGGCGTCTCAACGTGGTACGAGAAACCATTGCGGAAAGGACGGGCTACCGCGGCCCTGTCGTGAGGAATAATCGATGGTAGGGCTTAGTCACGTAATGAGGTCTTCCAGCACTTTGTCGAGGACCTCATCCAGCCGCTCCGCCAGTTCGTAGCGGCCCGCGGTGATCTGCCGCCGCAGGCGGAGCACCTTCTGTTGACGGACCTCGGGCAACGAGGCAATGCTCTTGAGCACCTGCCCCAACGGGGTATGGTTGATATTGTCGAGGATCTGTTCCATGACCAAGTCCTTATCGTGGGAGAGATCCGTCTCAAGAGGACTGTTCCACTGCCCACTGTCGTCTGCAAACCCGTTTGAATCGATCTTCGGCATCCGCCCTACCTTGCCTAAAACTCGCTTTTCACCAACTGCCAGCACGTGGCAGACAATCGAAGATACCACTATATGTTGTATGCCTCGCGATTCCCAATGAGGCTTAGAACACTATTGATATCGACATGGTATACGCGAAAACTTTAGAAAAGTTTCGGTGGGAACGCTTACGTTTTTTGTACTCCTGAGTGGCTGCGCAAGGGGAAAAAATGGGTCTGGTGACGCTGAAAAGGGTGTTTCACCGCCTCCGCGGGCCGCGGATCGCAGCCTGCGCAAGGCCGTGTCATGTCACGGACGGAAAAATGGGGAACCTACTATATATAGTGATGCCCTGTCGCGGGAGGTTGTCAAAGATGGTCGCCTCGGCAAGATGCGCGACCGCCGGGCTGTTGGCCGGATTCAATGACTTCCATTTTGCAGAACTCCCGTCAATAGTAATAGAGGAACCGGAAATCCACGTCCCACTGATCGGGCATCCCCTTTTTCTTGGTGAGCTTGATGCTCTCGCAGGTGAGCAGACTCCACATCGATTGGATCGTGGAGAGGAATTGCGCCGCCTGGACGATGGTCACGTTGGTGAGCTTGAGCCGCGCATCCTGCCGGACCTTACCGCCGGAAATGGGTTGGCGAGGGCCCGCGTTCACATCATAATCGCTGGATGGGATTCGGCACAGGTTGGCCACGCGATCGATCGCACTGCCGTAGGTGAACTCCACGGGTCCTTTGGTCTTGTCCATCATGTTCAGCCGGTCCGAATCCAGCCGCAGGATATCGATGACATGCGTTTGCCCCTGGACGCACAGACTCCCCTCGATCTCGCGGCGCTGCTCGGCCCGCGGCAGATAGACACCCCAGACCAGCAGGGGCCACAGCCCCACCAGGACGGGGATGAGCACGTAGTACAGCATCGGGTTCTTGTAGACCTCGCGCATGTTCAGGCTCCCTTCGCTATCTTGGCCGGGTCGAACTTGAGCCGGATCGTGAATGCGTCGCGACCGCTGTCGGCACGCAAATCGTGGGAATCGATAAGCAAGCCCACTTCCTTCAGCGCCGCACCCAGGGTCTCGGTGGTGTTATGACGGCTGGAGGTGTCGCCGGAGATGGTGATGCTCGTGCCGGTGATGGTGATCGAGGTGATGTTGAGATCGGCCTGGCGTGCACAGGCGCTGAGGCCCTGGAGCACCAGCGTCAGTTTGGCCGACACGGATTCATGGTTGGCTCCGGGACCTTCTTTGTTCGACCGCAGGATCCGCAGCGTCCTCTCGATCTCGGCGAGGGCATCTCTCATGGGTGTGGGCATCTTGGTCTTGCCCGGTATCGCCGGCAGATAATCCTCTTCCAGCTTGTCGTGCAGGCGTTCGCGCTGCTGGTTGACCCGGATCAGATGGGAGTGAACATACACGCCGACGGCCAGGAGCAGAATCGTCACCGAGATGCTCAGCAGCCGGACGGCATTTTGCAGCCGGCGTTTGCGGCCGAGGTAGGGCATGTGGTCATTGCGGAAATTGACGCTGTCGGCCTTTTGGGCGGGCGCCAGGGCCGCACCGCAGGCCAGGGCGAAGTCCACGGCATTCACACCGTCGGGGAGATCGCCCGGTTGGACGCCCGCCAGAGCGGGCAGATCGCACAGGCCGACATCCAGGCCCGTCCCCTGACGGAGCGACGCCGGCACCAGCCTCCCCTGGGCATCGCAAGCATCGATCTGCTTCACCGGATGGCCCGTGTCGATCAGGGCGGTGGTGACCAGCATCTCGCGGGCGAGCAGGGCGTTTCGCTCCTGCGCGGGTCCGATCAGGAACGTCCGCAGCAGGGGAGCCTGCCGGGTGGGAGAGGCCAGGACGAGATACCCGCGGCTGTCCGAGAGCAGGGCGTGCAACGTGCTCTGCTCCGGCGCCGCCGGCGTTGGGCCGTATTGTGCCAGGTACCGGGCCAGGCAGCAAACGTCGGGGTCCACGGTCATCGGGTCGATGCCGTTGCTCTGCAGCGACAGCAGAAGGTCCGACAAGATCGCCCGCTGGGCAGTAAAGACGTCGAGCTGCGCCCCCTCGTCGCCGGTCGATGTGACCCGGAACGCCACGGCCATTTCCGAGATGTCCGTCGCCAGAGCCTCTTCGGTGTCGAAACGAATCGTGGCGGCGATGCGCCGGGGATCGCTGAATTCGCTGTGCACCGTGTGCTGCATGAAGGACGCGCAGTCCAGGGCCACCGCGGCGTCGGTGAACTTGATCTTGCGCTCCCGACAGGCCGCCGCGATGCGATCGGCCAGGACCTGCTGGTTCTGCTCGGACTCACCCTCCAGTGAGACCGAGAAACAGGCGGCCACTCTTCTCTCGCGGCCCGGCGGGGCCAGACAGACCACGGTCGCCCGGTTCTTTCTCAAGTAGATGCCTAATACCACAACGCTACGATTTGTCCCTCGGTTTGACATAAGCTACGCTAGAACAGGAGGTTATGAAAATGTCACCCCGTAGCCTTATTGGCGTTA
>VGYL01000322.1 GCA_016872975.1 Planctomycetota bacterium | reverse complement strand
GAAGGCCGCGCTAGGAGATTCCCAGGACGTCGGCCATGGAGTAGAGGGCGGGGGGTTTGTCGAGGAGCCAGTCGGCGGCCCGCAGGGCGCCGCGGACGAGGGTATCGCGGCTGTGGGCGGTGTGGTTGAGGGTGATCGTCTCGCCCAAGGTGCCGTAGATGACGGAGTGGATGCCGGCGATATCGCCGGCGCGGACGGCGTGCATGCCGATCTCACCCTTCTTACGCAGGGCCTCTTTGCCGCTGCGGCCGTGGAGGAGGCAGTCCGGATAGGGGCGGTTGGTGGCCCGGCAGATGCTCTGGGCCAGGCTCAGGGCGCTGCCGCTGGGGGCGTCCTTCTTGAAGCGGTGGTGCTCCTCGACGATCTCGATGTCGTAGTCCTCTCCGAGCATGGCCGCCACCTTGCCCACGACGGCGAACAGGACGTTCATGCCCACGCTCATGTTGGTGCCGTAGAGGATGGGGATGTGATGAGCGGCGGCCTTGATCGCTTCCTGCTGAGCGCCGGTCAGACCGGTCGTTCCCATGACCAGAGCGGTGCCGGCGGCGGTGCACTCCCGCAGGGTCCTCTCGACCGCCTCCGGCAGGGAGAAATCGATCACCAGTTTGGCGCCGGCAGGCCAGGAGCCGGCGATGGCGACGTTCAGACGCTCGACCCCGGCTACGAGCCCCGCGTCTTTGCCGATATCCGGGTGCCCTTGGTTCTCGACCGCGCCCACGAGTTCAAACCGGCCGGATTCCACGGCCAGCGCGATGATTCGCCGGCCCATACGGCCGGCAGCTCCTACGACCGCCAACTTTGCTTTCATCTGGTACTCCTGCAATTGCGTGCCGCCCAGCGGCGGCAAAGAATATATCGATAAACCGCCGGCCTGACAAGCCGGAAACGAACGTAAGTCGCTGGGGAAGCGTAGATTGACAAGGAACCCAATATCTTGCGTGGAAGCGACGCGGGATCGCAATGGATGGGGGTGGTGCGGCAGATCACCGGCTTGCGGAGTCGCGTTGTCTCAGACAAGACCTCCGGTTTCACACCCCTGCGGTGCGACTCTCCAGATGCAACAGGAGCCATATTATAGGCCCTATTGCGCCATGGGATCGCAGGGGCGTGCCTTTGGGGGCGGGATTTGGCTCAAAAAGGCCAAAATCTCAAAAAAGTTATTGCCACTGGACCGCTCGGCGATTATTATGACAGCCTTGGTGAAACAGGTTAACGGCTACCACAGGTATCGGTACAGGTAGACAAGGTACAGGATATGGCTCGGGAACGGACTGTGAACGGTGCGGCAGCGTGAGTGCATAAGTTATGAAGAACGCTGCATTTTCGCACGGGTGGTGGCTGCAGAATCGACGTTTCTGCTTCAACGTTGTAGCGCCAATGAGGTTGAAGGGGCCGTCCAACGCGGAGTTTGGCGTTGGGGACCCGAAGCTGAGGTTTGGCCGGATCAGCCGCGGGCTGGGTCAAACCGCTGTCGGAGGCGACTGATGTAGGCGAAGGGCAGATGACAACCTCAGTCAGGCTCGGGCGTCTTGGAAGTGGAAACTGTAAGGTTTCCACTTTTTGTTTGGCTCTTTAGGAGCTGGGATATGAACCAGGAACTGCTGAGAATCGTGGACAACATTGCCAGGGACAAGAACATCGACAAAGAGTCGATCTTTGCCGACTTGGAAGAGGCCATGATCTCGGCAGTCCGCAAGCACTTCGGGGATACCGACAGCGAGATTAGCGTTCAGATCGACCGCAGCTCGGGCAAAGTGGCCGCGTTCAAAGACGGCCAGACGATCGATATCCGGTCCCTGGGGCGGATCCCCGCCCAGACGGCCAAGCAGGTGATGATCCAGAAGATCCGGGCGGACGAGCGGGAGAGCATTTTTGCCGAATTCGCCCAGCGGAAAGGTCAGCTTGTCAGCGGTGCGGTGGTCCGCTATGAAGGCGGGACGCTGATCATCAACCTGGACCATTCGACGGAAGCCTATATGCCCAAGGGCGAGCAGATCATGGGACAGACCCACCGCCCGGGCGAGCGAATCCGTTGCCTGATCCTCGACGTGAAGGAAACGACCAGCCAGATCAAGATCGTCCTGTCGCGCACGCATCCGGACTTCATCCGGCGGCTGTTCGAGTCGGAGGTGCCGGAGATCGCCGAGGGCATCATCGAGATCCGGGCCCTGGCGCGCGAGGCGGGGTATCGCAGCAAGGTCGCCGTGACGTCGTACGATGACAAGGTGGACCCCGTGGGGGCCTGCGTGGGCGTTCGCGGCAGCCGGATCAAGAACATCGTCGATGAGCTGGGCGGCGAGAAGATCGATATCGTGCGGTGGAACGAGTCGTCGCAGGTCCTGGTGGCGAATGCCCTGATGCCGGCGAAGGTCAGCGAGATCGCCCTGTGCTTCGAGCTGGGGCGGGCCACGGTGGTCGTGGAAGAGGACCAGTTGAGCCTGGCGATCGGCAAGCACGGCCAGAACGTCCGCCTGGCCGCACGGCTGACGTCCTGGGATATCGACATCCTGACGCCGGAGGAATACAACCAGGGGATCGAGCGGCTGGCCAACTGCGTCAAGGGCGTCGAGGGCGCGGATGAGGTCCTGGTGGACAAGCTCATCGCGCTGGGGATCATCTCGGTTCTCGATCTCGACGATGTCGGGCCGGAGCCGTTGGTCGGCGAATTGAAACTGGATCGAGCGTTCGCCCAGAGGCTGGTGAGCGCCGCCGACCGGGAAGCCAAGGCGCTGATCGCCGAGGCGGATCAGAAGCAGGCGGAAAAGCAATTGGCTCAACCGGCGAAGACGACGGTGGATACGATGCAGCGCCCTGATGAGGGATAAAGGTAAGTGTCAAATGGGAAGGTCGCGCTCTGAAGTGAGAGGCGACCGCGGCAGGTCGGCCGCGTCAGACGCGACGCTTCCCGGGAAGACGTGGAGGTTTTTTGGCTACTACAAGAGTGTATATCTTAGCCCGCGAGCTCGGAGTCAAGAGCTCGGCGATTGTGAAAAAATGCCAGGATGAAGGTCTGAGCGTTCAGAACCACATGGCGACCATCTCTGCGGGACTGGCCGCCACCATCCGGGAATGGTTCAGCGAGGGCGAGAATCTTACTACCGTCGAGACCGCGGAGAAGGTGCATCTCGAGGACGTCCGCGTCAAAAGGAAGCCGAAGCAGCGAGAAGCAGCGGTGGCGGTCGAGGTACTGCCCGCGCCGGAGGAAGAGACGGCCCTTGCGGAACCCGAGGAAGCTCCGGAGATCGAGTCCGTGCTTCCGGAGGCGCCTCTGGAGGCGCCGGTCGTAGTAGCCCAGGAAACGCCGGCCGTTGTCGAAGTGCCGCAGGAAACGGAAGTCCCGGCGGTGGCGGTCCAGGCCGAGCCGGCCCCCGCGCCCGTGGCGGCGCCGGAGCCGGTGAAGGTGGAGCCGCAGAAGCCCAAGGAGCCCGAGATCGTCGTGATGCCCGCCGGGCCCAGGCTCGAAAAGCCCCGGCCCGCCAAGCTGAGCGGACCGCAGGTCGTACGCGTCGAAGCGCCCGAGCCTTTGGATCGGCCGCGGTCCCGGTTCCGGCCGCGGTATGATGCGCCCGTGACCCAGCCTCTGATTCATGGCGGCAAAGCCGGCGGCGCGGGCAAAGGGGATGGGGAAGCGCGGACGGGGGTCGCCGACAAGAAGGGTCCCAAGCAGCACAAGGACCGCACGCACGGCCGGCGCAAAGAGGAGACGGAAGAAGAAGCGAAGAAGGCCAAGCAGCACAAGAACTGGCGGCAGCGCGACATCGAGGAGCGGCAGGCGCGCTTGACGGCGGCCGGCGGGGAAGGCCTGCGCCTGCGGCCGACGCGGCGGATCGCCTCCAAGGCCCAGCGCGAGTCTGCGGCCCCGGTGCGACCGAAGCAGGTCGCTATCAGCGAGCCGATCCTGGTCAAGGATCTGTCGTCCGCCCTGGCGGTGAAAGCGACCGACATTATCAGCAAGCTCATGCAGCAGGGCATCATGGCCACGGCGAATCAGGCGATCGGCAGCGACGTGGCCGAGCTGGTGGCCCTGGAGTTCGATACCGAGTTGATCGTGGAGCGCAAGGCCTCCCTGGAAGAAGAGATCCGCCGGGAGTTCGATCAGCGGCCGCGCGAGAATCAGAAGCGCCGGCCGGTGGTCGCGGCCATGCTGGGCCACGTCGATCACGGCAAGACGAGCCTGTTGGACCGGATTCGCTCGACCCACGTGGCGGCCGGCGAGGCCGGCGGCATCACGCAGCATATCGGCGCCTCGCAGGTCAGTTGGGACGACAAGACCGTGACGTTCCTGGACACGCCCGGCCACGAGGCGTTCACCGCCATGCGGGCCCGCGGCGCGAACATGACGGATATCGTGGTCCTGGTCGTGGCGGCCGATGACGGGGTCATGCCCCAGACGATCGAGGCCATCGCCCACAGCAAGGCCGCCGGGGTGCCGATCATCATCGCCCTCAACAAGATCGATTTGCCCGGGTGCGACATCAACCGCATCTACGCCCAGTTTTCGGAGCACGGCCTGACCCCGACCGAGTGGGGCGGGCAGACGGAAGTGGTCAAGACCAGCGCCACCACCGGCCAGGGGGTCGATGACCTGCTGGAGTCGTTGGATTATGTGGCGGAACTGCTGGACCTGAAGGCGGACGACACGATCCCGGCGACCGGATGGGTCATCGAGGCCAAGATGTCGGCGCAGGAAGGCCCGGTGGCCACGGTCCTGATCAAGGAAGGCCATCTCTCCAAGGGCGACATTCTGCTGGCCGGCAACACGCACGGCCGGGTCCGGACGCTGACGAACAGCTACGGCAAGAAGATCAAGACCGCCAGCAGCTCGATGCCGGTCGAGGTGGCCGGCCTCAACGACGTGCCCCAGGCCGGGGACCGCTTCTACAGCCTCAAGGATATCAACCGGGCCAAGGGCGCCGCCGAGCAGAACCGGCTGCGGGCGCGGGAGAAATCCCTGGCCGCACGGACGCAGGTCACGATGGAGAACCTGTTCAGCCAGATCGAGGCCGGCAACGTCAAGGAACTGAACCTGATCATCCGGGCCGACGTGCAGGGCTCGGTGGACGTGCTGAAGAAGTACCTGTCCGAGCTGAGCACGAGCGAAGTGCGGCTCAACATCCTGCACGCGATGCCCGGCGGGATCACCGAGGGCGACGTGCTGCTGGCGGAGGCGTCCAACGCGATCATCATCGGTTTCAACGTGGTGGCCGACGAGCATGCCGCCCGGGTGGCCGAGGCCGAGGGCGTCGATATCCGCCTGTACAACATCATTTATCGGATTACCGAGGACCTGCGAAAGTCGATGGCCGGTCTGCTCGAGCCCGAAGAGCAGGAGCGGGCGGTCGGCCGGGCGGTGGTCCGAGCCACGTTCAAGGTCTCGCGGGTCGGCACCGTGGCGGGCTGCTACGTCACCACGGGGGCGGCGGCCAAGAACGCCAAGGCGCGTCTGATTCGCAACAACATCGTCATCCGGGATAACGCGGCCCTCGAGTCGCTCAAGCACTTCAAGGACGATGCCCGCGAGGTCAAGGCGGGTCTGGAGTGCGGCGTGAAGCTGGCCGGCTTCGATGACATCAAGGTGGACGACATCCTGGACTTCTACGAAATCGTCAAGGTGGCCAGGACGCTCGGGTCCTGAGCCGGGCGGGCGTGCAGCCCCCGAAGGAAGACCCCGATGCCTACCCGAAGGCAGGAAAAAGTGGCCCGTGTGATTCGCGAAGTCGTCAGCGACGCGATCGCCAATCATCTGAGCGATCCGCGGATCACCGGTTTTGTGAGCGTTACCCGCGTGGACGTCACGCCGGATTTGCGCAGTGCGGACGTGTATTTGAGCATCCTGGCCCCGGACGACACCGCCAAGGAACTGACCTTTACGGCGATCACCCATGCCCGGACGAGGATCCAGTCGTTTCTGGCCGAGGCCCTGGAGAGCAAATTCTGTCCCGTCCTGCGCTTTCAACAAGACGAGCAGTTTCGCAAGACGCTGGAAGTGATGAAGCTGATCGATCAGGTGGCCAGTGAGCGTCAGAAAAAAGACACGGACCCGCAAGAGTAGTCGGGTATGCTCGGGATCGGGCGATCCGCACCGCGGTTGATCTTCGGCGGCTGCATCCTGGAGGCATGCGGTCGCGGCCGGCGGCGGGGTTTGGAAGGGCCATGAAGAACAGTAAGGAACATGCGCAACGACTGCAACGGCTGTACCGCGAGCTCAAACGCGCGTATCCCCAGGTCGCACGGACCACGTACGAGGACCCGGTTGAAGCCCTGATCTGCGGGATCATCAGCGAGCGGATGAGCGAAACGGCCGCCCAGAGGGCTTTCCGGGAGATCACCAAGGCGTTCGTGGACTGGAACGATCTGCGGGTCTCGCGCGTCGAGGAGATCGCCGAGGTCCTGGGCCGCGGCGGCACCAGCCGGGCCACGGCCCTGGCGCTGACCGCCGTGCTGCGGGAAATCTTCGACGAGCATCACCGCATCAGCCTGGCGCCCCTCAAGAAACTGGGCAAGCGGCCCGCCCGGCAGGATCTGGAGAAGATCGGGGGAATCAGCCGCTTTGTCGTCAACTACTGTCTTTTGACCGCCCTGGATGCGCACGCCATTCCGGTGACCCAGCAGATGGCCGACTACCTCAAGCGCCACGAGATCGTCGACGCCAACGCCGACGAGGAGGACATGGAGGGGTTCCTGACCCGGTGCGTGGCGGCGAAGGATGCGTACGAGTTTTACGCCCTGCTGCGCCGGGAAAGCGAGGCGCCGAAGGCGATCCGCAGGAAGGCGCAAGACCGGTCGGGCCCGAAACGGAAGAAGGGCACCGGCGGGTGAGCGGGGACGGCCGGAACGCCGGGAGGCCGGACCCGGCGCGGCAACATGGATTTGATGCAACAGAAGGAATACCTGTGGCTTCGGAACGAATACTGAAACTGGGTCTGCCCGCCGGCAGCTTGCAGAAGGCGACGGTGGACCTGTTGGGCAAGGCGGGCCTGCACGTGTGCGACTCCAAGCGCAGCTATTGTCCCGCCATCGACGACGACGAGATCCAGGCGGTCTACCTGCGGGCCCAGGAGATGGGCCGCTACGTGGGCGACGGCGTCCTGGACGCCGGCATCACCGGGCTGGACTGGATCACGGAAAACGGCTGCGACGTCCGGGAGGTCTGCGAGCTGCCCTACAGCAAGGAGACCAGCAATCCGACCCGGTGGGTGCTGGCGGTGCCCAATGAATCGCCGGTGACCCGGCCCGAGGACCTGGCGGGCGGGATCGTCGCCACCGAGCTGGTCGGCGTCACGAAGCGGTACTTCGAGGCCCGCCGGATTCCCGTGAAGGTAGAGTTCAGTTG
>VGYL01000321.1 GCA_016872975.1 Planctomycetota bacterium | reverse complement strand
CACGGTCGTCGGAGGTTACCAGGCGACGCTGGACGTCGAGCACGTGTTCGAGCGGTGCCCGAACGTCGCCGCCGTCGTGCGCGGCGAAGGGGAGGAGATCGTGCAACAGCTCGTGCAAGGGGTCCCGTTCGAGGCCATTCGCGGGCTCTCCTACCGGCGCGACGGCCGAGTCGTGCACAACGAGAACCAGGTGCTGCCCGACCTGGCGCACATCGCCTATCCGGATCGTTCCCTGAGAAAGCACGAGTACTGCTGGACCCAGGGGGGCGTCCGGCTCAGCCATCTGACGTTCGACACCGTGCTGACCACGCGGGGGTGTCCCTTCAAATGCAAGTTCTGCACGTTCAGTCTGAATCCCCTGGGACAGAAGCGGGAATACACGGAGCGGCCGGTCGAATCGGTCATCGAGGAACTGAAGACCGTCACAGCCGATGTCGTGCTCTTCAGCGATGACAACCTGTTCACCAACCCCGCCCGGGCCGAGCGGTTGTGTGACCTGATCCTCCAGAACGGCATTCGCAAGACTTTCGTGGTCCAGGCCCGCATCGATGTCGCCCGGCAGCGCCGGCTCCTGGACAAAGCCTGGCAGGCGGGTTTTCGCGTCTTTCTGCTCGGCGTCGAGTCGCCGCACGATCGCATTCTGGGCCAACTGCAAAAGGGCATCACCCAGCAGCAGATCCGCGACGCCTGCGCCATCCTGACGCAGTATGATTTCTACCTGCACGGCTATTTCATCTACGGCAACATCGGCGAGACCGAAGAGGAGATGCTCTACATCCCGAAATTCGCCCGGGAGATCGGGCTGGACTCGATCAGTTTCCAGAAACTGCGCCTCGAGAAATTCTCCCCGTTGAAAGAGGTGGTGGAGGCGACACCCGGCTACTACTACGAGCGGATCGGCGGCCCGGTGTACTCGGACCGGTACGGGCGCGCGGAGCTCAAGCGCATCCGCGACCGCATCCGGTCGGAGTTCTACCGTGTGCCCCAACTGCTGCGGATCGCCGGAAAGGCCCACCGGCTCGGCCTGGTCAACGGCCGCGACGCCGCCGGCATGCTTTTGAAGCTGCCGTTCATCGTGTACGGGCTGGCCCAGAGCCGTGCCCAGAAGAAAAAGAAACGCCGTGCCGTCGATGTGCCCCGGCCCGTCCAAGGCACCCAGTCCCAGGCTACTGTATGAGGTGGAGCAGGGATCGGTGCTGGAAGATACCGAGTTACTGCTGAGGATTCTGGCGGATGTCCGACCGTCCGAGGTCGTCGAGGGGGCCTATCTCTTCGCCCAGACGGAGCCGAACCAGAAATCCGTCTTCGCCGTCGGGAAGGAGTTGGTCGAGCAAGGCCGTGTGCGCAAGCTCCTGATCTCCGATTGCTCGCCCAAGAGCGGCTATATCGGCGCGGCCGCCTACCGCCGGGCAATGCTGGACTTCGGCATCCCCGCCGCGGCAATCGAGGAGATCCCCATGGAGCCGACGGAGATCCTCCACACGCTGATCGAATCCCAGAAGACCGTCCGCTTCGCCCAGGCCCGCGGCTACGAGCGGCTGATCGTGGTCTCCGCCCCGTTTCACCAGGAGCGGGCGTTCATGACGATGGTGACCGCCGCAGTGCGGCAGTACCCGGTCCTGAAACTCTACAGCCTGCCGGGCACCCCCCAGCCCTGGGACGAGGTGGTCACCCACTCCCAGGGCAAGCTCCGCGGCACCCGGGCCGAGCTGATCGCCGAGGAGCACAAACGCATCGACAAGTACACCGCCCTGGGCGACCTGCTCCCCCGCACAACCATCGTCGAATACCTCCGCGGGCGAGACTGAATGCCTCGTTCGTAGTGACGCCGTAAGGCGTTTCTTCGTAGCGTGCGTATCATACCGAGTCTGCTTGAGAACTTCGTAATCTGGGTGGCACGAGCTGTGGGTACAAAGAACTCAAGCGGAATCTACACCACGGACCGTCTTCCAACGCAGGCAGACTTACAATCTGTCAATTGAATCTACATATTGTACGGCGAGACAGTACGGAATCGAGCGGGGAGAGTCGGCTGACTAACCCTCCGAGAATCCACCGCGATGGATCATCAGGATTGAAAGAACGGCTGGGATCCTGCCAGGGGAATCATTCCTTCTGCGGACGGGCTTGAAAGCCGCCGGTCTCCCCTATACCATGTGCCTGCAGGACGTCGGGAGTTGTGCCCGGACAGCCGCACTGGGAGGCAACGTGGATGGATGAGGCGATGCACACGATCACGCAGAAACGGTTTCTGCGAGGCAGTCAACAGTTTGCGATCGAGGGGCACACACTGCGACTCGAACGGCGCCGGGGGTTTTCATGGGAACAGCGGTGTTTCGACCTGCATGACTTCCAGCCGGAGCCGTTGAGGATCCGACACGTACCTCTGGGCAGGATACTATTGTTGCTGGTTGCCATCGCTTCCGCCGGGATGTTGCTGACATGGGGCATGAGGACCGCCCACGATAACACGTCCGCAACGGCGGTTTTCTTCGGATTGCTCCTGGCATTCGCAATTCCCGTCATCGCTCTTCTGACATGTGTCGGATTCGTGAATGTAACGGCCTTTCAGGGAGCGTTCATACAAACCCGTCTGTGGCATAACCTCCCCGATAAGGCCACATTCGACGAGTTCCTCGGAGTCCTGAGCGAGCGCATCCGCGCGAGCCGTGGGCACGGGCACACGATCTTGAGAGACTTGCGACTGGCGAATATCATCGACGACCAGCAGTACCACCAGGCAAAGGAACTACTCAAGGGAAGAGCATCCGGAGACCTGAACTCCCAAGAGGATGGGTAGCAGTGACGGAGGCAAGACGCCGGGTGCCATGCCGGCTCCATCGTAGACATGGCACCAGCGAAGTACCGCCTTCAGGTAGGCAAGACGACAAAAACGAAGGCCGGACAGGTCAAGACCCGCGTGAACGCGGTACTCCGAACCATTACGCCATGAGCTTCTTGAGCAGGGCGCGCTGGAAGTGCAGGCGGTTCTCGGCCTGGTCGAAGAGGATCGAGCCGGGGGACTCGCAGACCTCGTCGGTGATCTCGTAGCCGCGATAGGCGGGCAGGCAGTGCATGATCTTCACGTGCCGGGGCGCCGCGGCGACCAGTTTCGCATCGACCGCATAACCGGCGAAATCCCGCACCCGCTTCTCTTTTTCCTCCTCCTGGCCCATGCTGACCCAGGTATCCGTGTAGATCACGTCGGCGTCGGCGACCGCCGCATAGGGGTCAGTGACTTGTGCCGTGCAGTTCGGGGTGAAGGCGTTGGCCTGCCGGATGGTATCTGCGTCCAGCTCGTAGCCGTGCGGCGACGCGACAACCAGCTTCATCTTGAGCTTGCCGGCGGCGAAGGCCAGCGAGCGGGCCACATTGTTGCCGTCGCCGATGAAGGCGATCTTGATCCCCTCGATGCGGCCGAAGTGCTCCTGGACCGTCAGTACGTCCGCCATCGCCTGGCAGGGATGCGACCAGTCCGTCAGCGCGTTGATCACCGGGATATCCGCGTACCGGGCCAGGTCGAGGACCGTCTGGTGCTCGAAGGTCCGGGCCATGATCCCCTGGACGTAGCGGCTCAGAACCCGGGCGATATCCTTGACCGGCTCGCGCTTGCCGATGCCGCCGATATCCTCCGGCTTGACGTAGATCGGGCTGCCGCCCAGATCGGTCATGGCGACCTGGAAGCTCAGGCGCGTCCGCAGGCTCGGCTTCTCGAAGAGCATCGCCAGCGTCTTGCCCGCCAGGCACAGATCGCGCCCGCCGGACTTGTAGAAGGCCTTGAGCGAGCCGCTCTCTGCAAGCAGCTCGTGCAATTGCTGAGTCGAACAATCGCTGATAGCGAGAAAGTCATCCATCGTCAACCCTCCGAGAGGACGCTGTCAAAGATCCCCACCGCCTCGTCGATCTGCTCCTTCGTCACGATCATCGGCGGCATGAAACGAATCACGGTGTCATGGGTACAGTTGATCCGGAGCCCCTTCTCCAGGCACTTGCCGACAATCTGGGCGCCGGCGGCGGTAAGCTGAATGCCGATCATCAGACCGATCCCGCGCACGTGATCGATGATCGAGTGCTTCTCCTTCAAGGCCCGCAGCTTCTCCTGGGCGTATTGGCCCATCTCGGCCGCCTGCTGGAGCAGGTTGCCCTCATCGATCGCCTCGATCGTCGCGACGCCGGCGGCGCAGGCGAGACAATTGCCGCCGAAGGTCGAGGCATGCTTGCCCGGCACCAGGCAGGCGGCGATCTCCGCGCGGGCCATCATGGCGCCGATGGCGACCCCCCCGCCGAGGGCCTTGGCCATCGTGATAATGTCCGGCTCGACGTCGAAATGCTGGTAGCCGAACCACTTGCCGGTCCGGCCCACACCAGTCTGCACCTCGTCGAGGATCATCACCGCCCCCTTCTCGTCGCAGAGCCGGCGAATCGCCCGCAGAAACTCGGGGCTCGCGACATGGATGCCGCCCTCGCCCTGGATCGGCTCGACCAGCACCGCGGCCACTTCATCGGTGAACGCCGCTTCCAGCGCCTTGATGTCGTTGAACGGAATATAGGCAAAACCCGGCAGCAACGGCAGGAAGCCCTCGTGGTACTTCGGCTGCGCGGTGGCGGTGACAGTCGCAAAGGTCCGGCCGTGGAAGCTGCCCTCGCAGGTGATGAACTTGTACTTTTCCTTGGGCGTGCAGAGCCGGGCGAGCTTGAGCGCCGCCTCGTTGGCCTCGGCGCCGCTGTTGCAGAAGAAGCACTTGCCGCCAAAGGCCCGCTCGCTGAGTAGTTTCGCCAGCCGGCCCTGCGGCTCCGAATAGAAGGTGTTGTCGATGTGGATCAACTCGCCCACCTGCTTACGGACGGCCTCGACCACCTTGGGGGGACAATGGCCGAGGCCGCTGACCGCCCAGCCCGGGAACATGTCCAGGATCTTGTTGCCGTCGGCGTCCCACAGGTAGCAGCCCTCGCCCTTGACCATCACCCGCGGCAGCCGGCCATAGTTGGCGATGACATAGTCGTTGAAAAGTCCAATGGTCTCTTGTGTCGTCATGTGTATCCTCACGATCCTCGAATCGATTTCGTATTCATCACAATCGCACCTGGGGTGAATCTCTCGCCGGTGGAGGCTCAGCTCCTGACGATCTCGGTGCCGATGCCCTGTTCCGTGTAGATTTCCAGCAGCAGCGAATGATCGATCCGGCCGTCGATGATGTGGGCCTTGCGGACGCCGGCCTCCAGGGCAATCAGACAGGCCTCGACCTTGGGGAACATGGCGTCGGTGATGATGCCGGCGTCGATCATCTCCTTGATCTGGGCTTCGTTGAGACTGGAAACCCGGCTGGCCGGGTCGTTGATGTCGCGGCGGATGCCGTGCGTGTCGCTGACCATCACCAGCTTCTCCGCCACGACCGCGGCCGCCACTTTGCCGGCGGCGGTGTCGGCGTTGACGTTCAGCTTGCCGCCGTTCTTGTCCATCGCGGTCGAGGAGATGACCGGGATCGTCCCGTCGCCGCAGAGCGTGTGCAGCAGCTTGGCGTTGACCTCGGTGACTTTGCCCACGAGACCCAGGTCGAGCTTGCGCCCGTTCTCGCCCGGCAGGCGGAGCGTCTCGGCCGTCAGCACGCAACTGCTGAGCGTGTGCAGGCCCATCGTGTTGCAGCCGAGCTCTTCCAGGATCCGGCAGATCGGCTCGTTGACCGTCCGCACGAGGACGTGCTCGACGATATTGAGCGTCCGTTGGTCCGTGTAGCGGCGGCCCTGGACCCAGACCGGCTCCAGGCCCGCTTCGTTCATCGCGCGGGTGATGGCCTTGCCGCCGCCGTGGACGATGATCGGCCGCATGCCGACCGTGGCCATGAACGCCACGTCGGTCAGCAGATTCCGCTGGGCGGCCTCGTTATCGAGGACACTGCCCCCGAGCTTCAGGACCACGATCCGCCCGCGAAACGCGCGGATATACCCCATCGCCTCGATCAAGGCATCCGCTTTTTCAATAGCTTCTTGCACGAATAGACTCCTTGGATTCCCATAAAGAACAAACCTTCGAGGCTACTTGTAGCAGGGGATCAAGTCAAGAGTCCGTGTGGCAAAATTCGCAGCCCGGGGTCGCCCGCACTCCTCTGCCGACAAAGTCGTTCCTCCCCCCCTCAAGGGTCAGCTCCTCGGAGTCAAGGCGGCAGCACGCAACTTTGTCTCGACAGTCCACGCCTGCGCTAACCCGCGCGTCGCCTCTTCGCGCGGGTGGTCGAGTGATTCGCAGGGCACGCCGTCTTCTTGGCAATCTCGATCAGCGACCGCAGAGCGCGATTCACTGCTTCCTGATTGGGGAAAGCCCGAGCGACTTCCGGGTCAAGCACGACCACGTTCGATGACTCACGGAGCCGCGCGGCGTATTTGCCCCGCACAAACCCCTGGGGGAAGTCCGACCGCTTGTACTCGGCGCGCAACTCGTCCGTCTGGGTTCGTCTAGCCTTCTTCATACAGCTTTCGCTCTCCTTTGGTCGCCAAGCGGGCACTGATAATGCGAATCGTTTCGTGTTCTTCCGTGTGAGCCACCACCAAGAGCCGACCTCGGGTGGAGACCCCGAAGGTGACATAGCGATCTTCGGTCACGGAGTGATCGGGATCAGCACCTGTGGTTGCCAGAGGATCACTCACGGCGGTTGCGGCTTCCTCGAACGAGACTCGGTGCTTCCGCAAGTTCGACCTGGCCTTCTTGGGATCCCATTCGATCTTCATTGCTTGATTGTACCCCGATTCTGATAGCAACGCCAGGGAGAAGCTCGCTGCCCGCACGCACGGCATACGAGGCTCCTGACCGCCACCCAGAAACAGCGCGACCATTGGGAGCTGTCGGGCGGCGGCTACGGCCACGGCATACACGGGCCGGACCTCGACAAAGACCCCAGCACGGAAGGATGCATCCGGGGCTCGCTCACCAGAGCCAACTCATCGGAGCGCAGCCAAGAGCACCAGCATGATAATCGCGCTCAATCCGATCAGAGCACAAGCCACCCGGTACAGACGGCGGCGGTTTGCCGGCAGCAGTTTCGATCCGAAGGTGAGGAACCTGCCCTGGCGGTACAGCGGCAGCTTGGCCATAAACAACAGAATCAGGCCTGCGCCGGCAAGGCCCAATGCCAGGTAGAGCAGGAAGGGGTCCCCCTGCTTCGCTCGCGCCAGGGCGGTCAATACGGTACCGGCAACAAGCAGCATAACGAACGGGAGGATCGGGAGCATTGCAGTTTCGTAGGAGTTATACAGCATTTGTCAGTGGGGTTCCAAAGGCTTTGTTCATCAGGACTTGCCAGTGCTTCGACTTGTAATACGTTCGCAACAGCAGCATCTG
>VGYL01000320.1 GCA_016872975.1 Planctomycetota bacterium | reverse complement strand
ATCGCCAAGGCCTCCGGCCTTGACGATGGCTTTCGCGCGTGCGGTCGAGGCATCGTCGAGCGCCTCAACCATCGTCAAAGGCGGAGCCTTTGGCGATGCCACCCTCTACAACAAGGGGAAGATGTGTACAACAGTGAGGCTTCCAGCCCATGTTTCATCGGCAGGATGCCGATGCCACGACGGGTGGCAGCGGCAAGCGGAGTCTTCGGAGCTTGCCGATGGCGGATGGGCAAACCATCGGCAAGCTGCGCTTGCCGCTGCCACCCACCCGGAAAGTCAATCGTCGTGAAGCACCAGCGAACCGGACGGCAGTGCAGGCTTTTCCTGGTTGCCGGAACGGGTATGCTGATGGCAGGATTTCAGGGGCAGTATGCTGCGAAAGGATCGTGCAGGTGGAAACCCGAAGCAAGCGCAAGGATCAGAAGCCCGAGCATTCCAAACGGACCCATCGTCCGGCGTCCGCGTTTCGAGCCTTGGAATTCTGGATTTCAGATTGCCGCGCTGCGCTCGCAATGACATGTTTGTTTGGAATTTGGAGCCTGGAATTTGGAATTTCTCCGCTGCTGGTTGTCCTGCTGCTCCTGCTGGGGGGCTTGTGCGCCCCGGTGGGGCCGAATCGCCAGTACGCCGGACCGACGGAAAGACCCGCCGGCCTGCTCGCCTATTACAGCTATCCCAAGCAGCCGATCGAGCCCAACCTCGCGCTCAAGGCGCGGAAGAGGCAGTACGACATCCTCTTCCTCGAGTTCCCCTCCGCGCTCAACGTTTTCAGTAACGAGAACATCAAGATCGATTACTACGTTTGCACGACGCCCTCGCAGGACGTGTCGCAGGCGTCGCGCCCGCGCTGCGAGGGCGGAACGGCTTTTCCGCCGCCCGGGCCGGACGGGCACGACCCCAACGCTCCCCGGCGGGCGTACGAGCCCCGGCGGCCGACGGTGCTCATGCTGCCGATCTCCGGCGGGATCGATTTCTCCGTCGAGAGCTTCGCCCGGCTGTTCGTCCGGCACGGGATCAACTGTGCGCTCGTCCATAACCGCCGGGTGAACATTCGCGATACGAAAAGCGCCGAACAGGTCGAGGCGTATTTCCGCCAGACCGTGCTCGACAATCGCCAGGTGCTCGACTACCTCGTGACGCGGCCGGACGTCGATCCGAACCGGATCGGCTGCCTGGGCCTGAGCCTGGGCGGGATCAAGACGAGCCTGGTGGCCGCCGTGGACGACCGCATCCGCTGCGCGGTCCTGGGTCTCGCCGGCGGCAGCATGGCCGACATCACGATGCACTCGCGCCTGGGCGGCCTGCGGGACTACGTCCAGGAGCTGCTGGCGAGGAAGGTCGAGCCCGCGCTCATCCACGGCGAGCTGGCGCAGAAGGTGCGGACCGACCCGCTGCAACTGGCCCCGTACCTCGACGCGCGCGACACGCTGATGTTCCTCGCCGCGTTCGACCGGGTCGTCCCCACCTGGACCGGCAAGCAACTGCGCCAGGCCCTCGGCAGGCCCCGGACCGTCTACCTGCTCGCAGGCCACTACACGTCGTTTCTCTATCTGCCTTATGCACATTGGGAATCGCTGTGCTTCGTCAAGCGGAGATTCAACCTGAACTAGCACGGCGGGGTCCGACGGCCGGCGGCCCGGAGTGTGCGTGGCATACGATCCCACCGCGGGAATCGGGCGGCATATGAGGTGGACCCTGCCGGCGCCGCGGGTGCGTGACCGTCCTTGTGCGCCTTTGGGACCACGAGTATTCGGTCCCGGCGCGGCAGAGGAAAAGGGGACATTCTGCTTTTCCTTCCCCCGGAAGAGGAAAAGTAGAATGTCCCCTTTTCCGGCGATGGTCTGGTCAGGGCCGGGCCGGAACGCCGGCGCAGAAACGGTCCTGCACCCCGGCGCCGTTTGGCGCTTGCGAGGTCGGCCAAGAGACGTGTAGTATGGAACGGCGCCTGGATGGAAGGCCGGGCCGGGGAGACACCTATGTATGAGCTGCTGCTGAGAATCGAGACGCTCTTTCGGGGCGTGGACCCGCCGGTGCTGGTGGCCGCGGGCCTCGGGGCGGTCGTGGTGGGTCTGATGTTCTGGCTGGGCGGCACGCGGTACAGTGCGGCGATCATCGGCCTGCTGGGGGCGGTGGTCGGCTCCGCCGCCGGCCTGCTGATCGGTCCGCAGCTCAACCTGAATCCCTGGCTGGGCATGCTCGTCGGGGCGGCGGTGCTGGCGGGCCTGTCCATCCTGCTCAAGAACGTCCTGATCGTCGTGCTGGCCGTGCTGGTCTTTTCCGCGGTCAGCGGCGCGGGCTACATATCGGTGGTCCTGGACCGGGCCATCCCGCCGGCCCAGGCCGAAGCATCCACCGAGCCCCGGCCGGGCTTCCAGTACTTCCGCGAGCTGGACCGCGACAGCCGGCAGGACTACCTCAACGACATCAGCGGTGAGGCCCGGACGTTCGCCGAGCGGCTCGAAGCCCTGCTCGACAACACGTGGGAAGCGATCGGCACGCACCGCTGGCGGATCGGGATCGCCGTGGTCGTGGGGGCCGTTGCGGGCATCCTGCTGGTCTGGCTCATCGCCAAGATCGTGATCGCGTTGGCCTACAGCATCGTCGGCACGGCGTTGCTCGTGCTGGGGGCCCAGGCGGCCCTGCTCGGGGCCGGCGTCCTGGTCGTTTCCGATCTCGCCCCGCACCGCTGGCTGCTGCCCATCGTTCTCATCACCATGACCGTCGTCGGCTGGATCTGGCAGCTCTTCTATGGCGGCGCCCGCAAGCCGCGCCGGGAGCCGGACGAAGAGGCCAAACCCGCGGATCGACCCGCCTCGCGCCGCTCGCGATGACATCCGGAGCCAACCGGCGGGTGGCACGGACAAAATTGTTTGTCCGTGTTCCGCCGCAAACGGGACCGGAAAAGGGGATATTCTACTTTGATGCACGGTTTGTCGGCACGGTCCGCAGGGCGGGCCGTAAAGCAGAATATCCCCTTTTCCGATCCCGAGGCCGCGACTTGAAATCGCTCGCGGTTTGTTGGAGAATATCCCTTCTGGGAATCGTGGAATAGTGGAATGTTGAGTTCAGAGGGGCTCCCCAGCCCGCCCGGCATTCCATTACTCCGGTATTCCATCGTTCCAGGTGTGCACGGCATGAGCGATGTCACACGTATCTTGAACGCGCTGGAGCAGGGCGACCTCAAGGCCGCGGATGCGCTTCTGCCGCTGGTGTATGAGGAGCTGCGTCTGCTCGCGGCCCGCAAGCTCCACCAGGAGCCGCCGGGGCAGACCCTGCAGGCGACCGCCCTGGTGCACGAGGTGTACCTCCGCCTGGTCGGGGAACAGAACCAGAACTGGTCGAGTCGGGCCCACTTCTTCCGGGCGGCGGCGGAGGCGATGCGCCGCATCCTCATCGACAACGCCCGCCGCAAGAAGAGTCTCAAACGCGGCGGGCCGCGCCGGCCGGCGGCCCTCGACGAGTCCCCGGCGCTCGACGACACGCGGCGCCAGGAGGAAATGCTGGCCCTGGACGAGGCCCTGGCCAGACTGGACGCCGAGGACCCGGTCCAGGCGGACGTGGTCAAGCTGCGCTACTTCGCGGGCCTGACCGTGGAGCAGACGGCCCAGGTCCTGGGGATCTCCGCCACGACGGTCAAGCTGCACTGGGCCTACGCCCGCGCCTGGCTCCTGCGGGAGATCGGGGACTAAGAAAGGAAGCCACCGAGGTCACAGAGAATGTGAAGTGTGATGGTTGGTTCTTGATTGTTGATGTGAAGTGCGCTGCCCGGTCTGACTTCAAACTTCACACTTCAAACATCGAACTTCTTCTTCCCTCTGTGTCCTCTGTGGCCCAGATTCCTGTTTAGCCTTTGAGCGGACCATTGAATTTTTTCGGATTTTTCAGAAATTCTCCGTCCTGTCCAGGGACGGATTACGCGTTTTCTTACGAAGGCATCTCTGAGGAGTCCCATGGTGCAGGACAAAGGAAAACCGGAAGAGGCGATTTTCAAGGCGGCGATCCAATGCCAGGACCGCCACCAGCGGCAGGCCTACGTCTGGAACGCCTGTAGCGGCAACCCGCGGCTGCTGGCCGAGGTCGAGGTCCTGCTGCAATACCACGATACGAACAGCTTCCTGGACGCCCTGGCACTCGATCCCGATGTCCGCCTGGATGAGCCCGTGCTTACGGAAGGCCCCGGCACCGTCATCGGCCGGTACAAGCTCCTGGAGAAGATCGGCGAGGGCGGCATGGCGGTCGTCTACATGGCCGAGCAGGAGCATCCCATCCGCCGCAAGGTGGCCCTCAAGATCATCAAATTGGGCATGGACACCCGCCAGGTCATCGCCCGCTTCGAGGCCGAACGGCAGGCCCTGGCCCTGATGGACCATCCCAGCATCGCCAAAGTCTTCGATGCGGGTTCCACCGAGACCGGAAGGCCCTACTTCGTCATGGAACTGGTCCAGGGCGTCTCCATCACCGAATATTGTGATAAAAACAACTTATGCACCAAAGACCGGCTGCACCTGTTCCTGCAAGTCTGCCAAGCCGTGCAGCATGCCCATACCAAGGGTATCATCCACCGGGATATCAAACCGTCCAATGTCATGGTTACCAGCCATGATGGCGAAGCCCTCCCCAAGGTAATTGACTTCGGCATTGCCAAGGCCACCAACCAGAAGCTGACGGAAAAGACGCTCTTCACCCGCTATGCCCACCTGATCGGCACGCCCGCTTACATGAGTCCCGAGCAGGCCCAATTGAGCGACTTGGATATCGACACCCGTTCGGATATCTACTCCTTGGGCGTCCTGCTCTATGAACTGCTCAGCGGGACTACTCCCTTCAGCGAAGAGGAGCTCCGCAAAGCGGGCTACCTGGAAATGCAGCGGGTCATCCGGGAGCAGGAGCCGGTCAAACCTTCGACCCGGATTCGAACGGCTCTTCGTGGGGCGAGCGTCCCCGCTCGCCGTGGCGAGGGCATCTTGCCCTTGCGTGTCGCGGGCATCCTGCCCGCGCTTCGAAGGCGGCCGCGGACCGGAGAGCCGCTGCGCGTCCGGCTCGACACGGAAGAAACCAAGGCCAAGATGGCCTCGGGACGCAAGGGCGGGACGCCCTCGCCACAACTGCCGTACCGCCGCCCGGCGTACGAGCAGGTCCGCGGCGACCTGGACTGGATCGTGATGAAGTCCCTGGAGAAGGACCGCACCCGCCGCTACGAGACCGCCAGCGGCCTGGCGGAAGACATCCGCCGGCATCTGGAACACGAGCCGGTCCTGGCGCGGGGCCCCTCCGCCGTGTATCGCGTGGGGAGATTCCTGCGTCGGCACCGCTCTGGGGTGGTCGGTGTGGCGGCGTTCGTCGTCCTCCTGGCCGGGGTGGCCCTGCTTCTGTCCATCTGGAAGCAGGACCGACTCCAGTGGCAGCAGGACCGGCTGCAACTAGCGGCAGCGGACGAGCTGCGGCACCAAGCGCTCCTGTCCCAAGCCCAGGGCCAGTATGCCGGTGGCGAACGGGACGCGGCCCTGGAAACGATCCAGCCGATCCTGGACAGCCCCCACGTCGGCGGCAAGGCGCAGCTTCTGCGCGCCGGCATCCTCGTGGACAACCGCCGCTCCGAAGACGCGGTGGCTGTCCTGGGTGATCTGCTCGATGAGAAGCCGGAGATCGCCGGGGCGGCCCATTCGCTCCTGGCGCGTATCCTCTGGGAGAGCGAATCGCCCAACACCGAGAGGCTCCAAGAGATTGAGGAGCGCCGCAAGAAGGCCGAGGCCCTGCTGCCGGAGACCGCCGAAGCCCATTTCCTGCGGGCGATGACCGCGATCACAGTCAAAGAGCAGCTTGCCGCCCTCGATCGAGCCTTGCAGCTTGACCCCAGCCACTTTGAATCCCGCCGGCTCCGCGCCTTCACCTTCTACGCTTCCCGCAAGTACGACCGGCTGAAGGATGACGCGCTCGTGATGACCGTGGTCCGGCCACGAGACGCGCTGGGCTATGCGTTGCGCGCCGTCGCGGGGAGGGAGCTGGGCCGCTATCGAGAGGCGATGGCGGATTACGACCTCGCTATTGCCCTCACGCCCTCCGCGGACCCCCAGCACGCTGATCTGAGTATCCAACGACGAGAGACCCTGCTGCGGATGGAGGATTTCGAGCGCGTCATTGCCGAGACTCCCCCAGCGTCGCAGGATCTCGCGTCTCCTGTCCTGCGGTACCACACCTTCGGCGCCCTGACGGCCCTTGGCGAATACGATACCGCAACCATTCTGTTCCGCGAGATCATCGCACCCGGCCGCGAGGCCCGACAGAAGTTCAACAACTGGTGCGCCAAGTACGTCTTCGACACACTGACAGCCGGACGGTCATGGTACCTGACCGACCAAGGACCGACGGGCGCGGCGTTCCTCCCAATGATCGAAGCCGAAGAGACCTATCGCAGCCTCGCAGGCAAAGGAGGCCGTCGCTTGACAGTGGATGGATTCAGTGCGGACTGGTCCCCGGACGCGAAGAAGCTGGCGTTCAGTCTGGGCGTTCACGGGCACAGCGGCGTGGCAATCTTCGATCCTGCGACCAAGGAGACCGATCTGTTGATTGTCCCGGGCAAAGATCCACGCTGGTCACCCGACGGCAAGTACATTGCCTTCGTTCGAGATCGCCAGTTCCTTCGTCTGTCGGAGTTCATCGCCGCTGTGCGGCGAGATCAGCGTCGAGTATTGACCGACGAGGAAGTCTGGCTCATGCGCGCTGATGGCACGGAGCCCAGACGACTCACCCGTGGTGGTTGGCCTTCGTGGAACCGCGATTCAACCACTGTGTACTACGCTTCGCGAGCAGACTATAGTCTGTGTTCGATTTCTGTCGAGAGAGAAAATGCTGAGCCCAACCGCATTATGGCATGCACATGGTACTACCCATCTGTATCGCCAGACAGTCGACGTGTAGCTTACTTGGAGGGCGGATACCTGAAGGTCAGGGATCTGGCCTCACAGAGCATCGTTGCCCAGCAGCCGGCTCCGTTCAAGACGTCGGGCGGGCCTACTTGGTCTCCGACCGGTGGCGAACTCTCTCTCGGCGGCCCCAATCACAGCGAGGAACTCACTGGATTGTGGGTTTATGATCTCGGCAAAAGCCAGCCGATCGGCGTTCTCAACGGGCAAGTTACGGCTGGTTCATGGGCTCCTGATGGAACCCAGTTCATCTTCTGCCTGGGGCCGCCATACTACGAGATCTGGAGCGCGGACCTGGACCCCCAAAGGGAAAAAACCAGTGAGGCATTTACCCCCACACAGACGCTCGATGAGCATTTCCGGCGAATGGTCGGCGTGTACACCAATAGAGTTGAGAGCGACCCCACGGATGCAAACAACTACCTCCAGCGCGCACAGC
>VGYL01000319.1 GCA_016872975.1 Planctomycetota bacterium | reverse complement strand
CAGTGAGAAGATCAAGGTCGCCGGGGTCCCCAACGCGAAATTCGGCGTTGGGGGCCCCGACGCATGCGGCCAAGGGGCCGTGGCGGTCGGTCTGGCGTGCAAGCACTCGGGCCTCGTGGTCCTCGACACGACCGAGCCCGGCGTGCTCCTGGCCCTGCTGACCGCGGTGGCCAACATCTACAGCGATCCGCAGAAGCCGGTCCAGGTCGAGCCGAAGGTCTACGCGGTCGGCGAGCCGAACGAGAGCTCGCCCCTGATGTTCACGACGAATTTCTCCCTGACGTACTACAGCCTGGAGTCCGACGTGGAGGCCAGCCGGGTGCCCAGCTACATCCTCGTGGTCGATACCGAGGGCACCAGCGTGCTGACCGCCTACTCCGGCGACAAGCTCAACGAGAAAGTCGTCGCCCAGGCCATGCAGAAGCACGAGGTCGCCAAGCTGGTCAAGCACCGCAAGCTGATCATCCCCGGCTACGTCGCCGTCATGAGCGGCAAGCTCGAAGAGGCCACGAACTGGGAAGTGATGGTCGGCCCCCGCGAGTGCTCCATGCTGCCGAAGTTTCTCCAGGAGGTGTGGAAGTAGAAAGTGTGAAGTGTAAAGTTTGAAGTGTGAAGTAAGAGGCTTCGCCCGGCGACAGGCAACTTAAGACTTCAAACTCCTCTTCCCACTTCAAACTTCAAACTTCAAACTTGAAACTTAAAACTCCGCTTATGGACGACGCCAAGAAGAAGAAATGTAAGGTCCGGTTCGGGCCGAGCGGCCTGGAGGTCGAGGTCGAGCGCGGGACGGTCCTGCTCGATGCGGCCCACAAGGTCGGGCTGTATCTCAGCAGCGTCTGCGGCGGCGACGGCTACTGCGGCAAGTGCAAGGTCATCATCGACGACGGCCAATTCCAGGCCAAGCCGACCGGTCTGCTCACGGCCGATGAGCTGCGCGACAACATGGTGCTGGCCTGCCAGACCAAGGTCCTGTCCGACCTGACCGTGACGGTCCCGAGCGGCCACACCCTGGAGACGGGCCGCATTCTCATCGACAGCGACGCCCACCGCTTCCGGGAAATGAAAGGGGACCCCAACGCGAAAGGAGGCGTTGGGGACCCCAACGGCGAGGGCCACGGGGCGGCCTTTGCCTTCGACCCGCTCGTCCGCAAGGTCTACGTCGAGATGACGCCGCCGAGCGTGCAGGACCATACGGCCGATCACGAACGTTTATACATGGCGATCCGTGCGCAGATCGAGGCACCGATCATGCAGACGGGCTATCGCATTCTCCAGAAGTTGTCCGGCATTCTCCTCAGTGCCAGGTACAGGGCCACGGCCACGGTCGGGCACCGAGGCGGCACCACCGAGGTTATCGAGGTGGACGCAGGCGATCACAGCCGAAGAAATTTTGCTGTGGCCGTCGACTTGGGGACCACGACCGTGGTGGCCCACCTGGTAGACCTGACCACCGGCCGGACGCTCGACACCGAAGCGACCTACAACAGCCAATTGAACTTCGGCGACGATTACGTCCGGCGGATCATCTATGCGGAAGAGAATGATGCGTTCGACGAGATGCAGAACCGCATCGTGAAAGACCTCAACAACCTGATCCTGGCGCTGGCCCTGCGCCAGCGGGTCCATTTACAGGAGATCACCACGGTCGTCTGCGCCGGCAACACGGTGATGATCCATTTTCTGCTCAACCTCGACACCCGTCGCATCCGGCGGGAGCCCTACGTGGCGTCCGCCGGTTTCGTGCCGCCGATTCGTGCCGCCGAGATCGGGGTCCAGATCAGTACCCGCGGCCTGCTCTACTGCCTGCCCGCCGTGGCCGCCTACGTCGGCAGCGACATCGTCGGAGGCGTGCTGGCGACGGGGATGTTCGCCCAGCCGGGCATTTCGCTGCTGGCGGATATCGGCACCAACGGCGAGATCGTCCTGGGCAACCGGGACTGGCTGGTGTGCGCCTCGAGCTCCGCGGGTCCGGCGTTTGAGGGCAGTGGCGTCCGCCACGGCATGCGGGCCGGGGCCGGGGCGATCGAGAAGTTCACGTACCGGGGCCCCGGCTGCTTCGAGTACCAGACGATCGGCGACCGGCCGCCTGCGGGCATCTGCGGCTCGGGGCTTCTGGACCTGCTGGCGGAACTCTACGGCGGCGGTGTGGTCGACCGGACGGGACGATTCCTCGAAGATCACGATCCCGGCCTGATGTACGGCCAGGACGGATGGCAGTACCAGTTGGTGCCGTCGGACAACGGCCGGCGGGAAATCGCGCTCACGCAGGCGGACATCGACAACCTGTTGCGTTCCAAAGCCGGCGTCTTCGCGGCCATCCGGGTATTGATGGACGCCACGCAAACGAGGCGGGAAGACCTGGAGGCGGTCTATCTGGCGGGCGGCTTCGGGAATTTTCTCAACGTGCAGCACGCGGTCACGATCGGGATGCTGCCGGATGTGCCGATCGAGAAGATCCACTTCGTGGGCAATACGTCCATGGCCGGGGCGAAGATGACGCTGCTGAGCCGGGAGGCCCTGCAGCGGGCCGAAGAGATCGCCGCGAGCATGACGTACTTCGATCTGATGAGCCATCACGGCTACATGGAAGAATTCATCCGGGCCCGGTTCCTGCCGCACACGGACCTGACCCTGTTTCCGTCGGTCCAGGACAAGAAGAAGGTTGAAGTGTGATTTCTGATGGTTGATGGTTGATGTAAGAGCCGGCCAGGGGTACCGTTCCCTTCTTCTCTACTTCATACATCAAATATCAGCCATCGAACTTCCAAAGGGTATGCGTTATGACTACAACGATCGCCGTCAGCGGCAAAGGCGGTTCGGGCAAGACGACGATCGCGTCGATGATCGTCCGGGCGCTGCTGGAGCATCCCGGCGCCGGGCCGATCCTGTGTATCGATGCCGACCCGAACGCCTGCCTGGCCTTGGCGCTGGGCGTGCCGCCGGGTACGACGGTGGCCGAGATCCGCGAGCAGGCCCGCGCCAAGGCTCCGAACGCGGTGGGCGTGAGCCGGGTGCACCAGGTGGAATACGGCTTCCAGCAGGCCATTACCGAGGCCAATGGCTTCGACCTGGTGACCATGGGCCGGCCGGAGGGACCGTCGTGTTACTGCGCGGTCAACAACCTGCTGCGGCGGCTTCTCGATGAGATGAGCGCCAAGTACCGGTTCGTCGTCATCGACAACGAGGCCGGCATGGAGCACTTGTCCCGCCGGACGACCAACCACGTAGATCTGTTGTGCATCGTCTCCGAGCCGACCGCCGTCGGCGCGCTGACCGCCCAACGCATCCTCGAGTTGGCTGGGACACTGCCGATTGTCGTCAAGGAGATCGGCGTCCTGTGGAACAAGACCAACGGGGACGATCTCGCGCTGGATGCGCTGGACGTCCTGGCCCGTGTGCCCGAAGACGCGGCGGTCCTGCAGGCGTCCCGGCGCGGCGACAACGTGTTTGCCCTGGTGGACGACAGCCCGGCGTACCGGACGGTGCGGACCCTGGTAGAGAAAATCTCAAATTCCAAGCACCAAATTCCAAACAAATCCAAAATCCAAAATTCCAATGACCAAAACCACGGACGGGGCTCTGCCCGTTTTGAAGTTTGAATTTTCTTCCCTTTTGAATTTGTTTGGGATTTGGTGCTTGGAATTTGGTGCTTCCGCCCCGGGCGGCTTTGGTGCTTGGAATTCCCGGCCGCCGGCCGAGGTCTTGGAAACTCGAATTTCTGGGAGGTTTACGATGCCTGTTCCTGAAGTAGTCGACAGTTTCACCGGTTCCGTGAATCGCCTCACCCTCGGCGGGGGGCAGCGCTCCCCGGTGACGGTGGGCGGCGCCCGGAACGTGGTCTACGGCGGCGCCCCGTCGGACGCCGGGCAGAAGCCGTTGATTGCGATGGACGTGCTCGATGGGCGGCCGGACGATTGGCCCGACATCCTGCTCGAACCCTTTGCCGCCGGCGCGAGCGACCCCGGCGCCTGGGTCCGGCAGTGCGTCGAGCAGTTCGGGGCCGACCTGATCTGTGTCAAATTCGACGGGGTTCACCCGGACAAGGCCGATCAGGACGCCGCGCACGCCGTCCGGGTCACCGAGACGGTGCTCCAGGCGGTGCCGGTGCCCTTGGTCCTGTGGGGCTGCGGCAACGATGAGAAGGACAACGAGGTCATGCCCAAGGTCAGCGGGGCGGCCAAAGGCGAGAAGTGCCTGCTCGGCACGGTGACGCAGGAGAACTACAAGTCCCTCACCGCCATCGCCATGGCCGACGACCATTGCCTGATCACCGAAGCGCCGCTGGACATCAACATCGCCAAGCAGGTGAACATCCTGGTGTCCGACATGGGCTTTCCGCTGGAGCGGGTCGTGACCTTCCAATCGACGGGAGCCCTGGGCTACGGCATCGAGTACGCCTACTCCATCCAGGAGCGCCAGCGCCTGGCGGCCCTGGGCGGCAGGACTCTTTCATCTGCTCACGCATGCCTGTTGCAAGGCCCTGCTCCTTCTTGGCGCCGGCAATGTGATTCGCGCCTGTCGCGGCGAGCAGGATCTGCGCAAACTGGGCCGGCGCGGCAACCGGATGCCGATCACCCGGAGCACGTTCCTGATGGCGACGTTGGCCCTGATCGGCGTGCCTTTCCTGAGCGGCTCGTACTCCAAGGATACCGTCCTGGCCACGGTGTTGGCGTTCACTTGGACGCAGCACGTTCATGTGCTGTTGTGGCTCCTGCCCACGATCACCGTCGGTCTAACGGCCTTCTACATGTTGCGTCTCTACTTCCTGACCTTCGGTGCCCGTCACGGCGCGAGAGAAGGTGATGAGAACAAGGATCGGGAGGTCTGCGAGTTGCCGCGAGCCATGTGGGTGCCCCTGATGGTATTGGCCGCCCTCGCCATTTGCCTCGGCTGGGGGGGGCCGCCTGCCCCAGGCGCACGCCCTCGGCGACGGCCGGTACGAGTACGCGGCGGGACAGGGTCTGATCGGTCACCTCGCCGAGGCACGACCCCGGTGGACCGTCAGTCGGCAGATGGAGAACCCGAGTGCAGGGTACGTGCCGGGTCTCTTTCGGTCCGGTGAGGAACGCGGTTTCCGCCGCGTGGCGACGGTTATCGGCACCTCGGCCCTGCTTGCCGGTGCACTGACGGCTTGGCTGCTCTATGGCATCAGGCTCCCCGCGCCGGCACGAACGAGGCAGGCTCTGGTGCAAGGCAGTGTCGCTTGCATGGACCGGACAGGCCGGATTCGCAACTACGTCCTGGCCCTGACCACGCGCGGGGCTCTCATGGTTGGCGTCTTTGTCTGGATCTGGTGACTTGGCGAATCCCCCGGGGCGCGAGGGGGGAATCCCCGGCGCGCTCGGACCCGCTGAGATCAGGCGGATCAGCCGATCTACTTGGTCCTCCCGGACATCCGGTCCGAGTTCGCCGATCTCATCCGCAATCATGTCCGCGGATACGCCTGGGTCAAGATGGTGGAGGTCCCCTTGGTCTATCCCTACGATCACTTTGCCGTGCTGGCCCGTTATCTCGGGCTCGCGCGGAGCCAGGGACCCATCTGGGCCCTGCGGACGCAAGGCGTCATGGCCGTCGATCGGGTCTTGACCCTCGGGAAACCTTACCTGACGCGAATCCTGTCGGTCGGTGGAACAGGGGTCGTCTCGCCCACCCATATCCGGGTCGTGCCCGGGTACCCGTTGAAGGTTATCACCGACCGGTATGTCTTCCAGCACAACTGCCGCCTCATCGAGGGGGGAATCCTCACGGGCGATGCGTTGGACGGATCGGTCCTGGGCGTCAGTGTCGAATGTCAGGGACTCACCGTGCTGAGCGAGCCGAAAGAACGGGAGTTCCTGGGATTCATGCGGCCGGGCGCCGACCGGGGCAGTTACTCCACGTGTTTTCTCAGTTCGCTGCTGACGGAATTCCACGAGCGGCTCACGACGGCCCTGCGCGGGGAAGGGCGGCCCTGCATCTCCTGCGGTTTCTGTGAGGAGGTGTGCCCGGTGGGCTTGCTGCCGCACCTGATGCACAAATACCTCTATCGCGACCTCCTGGAAGAGGCCGGCCGGATCGGCGTGGAGTCCTGCATCTCGTGCGGCCTCTGCTCCTATGCGTGTCCCGCGAAGATCGACTTGCAGACCCAGTTTCACGAGGCCCGCCGGCTCATTGACGAGGATCGCCAGACTATGATCGAAAGTACATCTCCGCCCGAGACCGCGAAGGAGGCCGCTGCATGAAGGGACTCCTGCACCTGCTCGAGAGAGTCCGTCCCGTGTTCGATGAGGGGGGCCGACTTCGGGCGTTGAGCCCCGTGTACGAGGCGATGGAGAACTTCTTCTTCGCCCCCGCCACGGCCACGCGGGCCGCGCCCCACGTGCGCGATCCACTGGACCTCAAACGATTCATGTCCATGGTCATCGTCGCCCTGGTGCCGTGCATTGCCGCGGGCTTCTACTTCTTCGGCCTGCGTTTTGCCGTGCTGATCGCGGTCTCGTACGCGGCCGGTGGCGCGGTCGAGGTCCTCTTCGCCATGGTGCGCAAGGAGCAGATCAATGAAGGCTTCCTGGTGACCGGCATGCTCTTTCCGCTGATCTTGCCGCCGGCGGTGCCGCTGTGGATGGTGGCGCTGGGGGTGGCCTTCGGCGTGTTCATGGGCAAAGAAGTCTTCGGCGGGACCGGACGCAATCTGTTCAATCCCGCCCTGGTGGGACGCTGCTTCCTGGCCCTGGCCTATCCCAAAGCCATGTCCGGCAGTTGGCTCCAGCCCGCGACGGACCTCGCCGGCCGGCTCTTCCAGTACGTCGATGCGTCGAACGTGGACGCGTTGACGACCGCGACGCCCCTGGCGCTGGCCAAGCAGGGGGAATTCGTCTCGGCCGCGCACCTGGTCCTGGGCAGTGTCTCGGGCAGCATCGGGGAGACCTCGGCGCTGGCCATCCTCGCCGGCGGGATCTTCCTGCTGTTGACGCGCGTGGCGAGCTCGCGAGTCGTGGCCGGCATCCTGACCTCATTCACGCTCTTGGCGACCCTTCTGCACCATGCGCAGCCGGGCCGCTTCGGACCCGCCCACTGGCACCTGATGGCCGGCGGCCTGCTCTTCGGCGCCTTTTTCATGGCGACCGATCCCGTCACCAGCCCCACGACCAGGACCGGAAAATGGCTCTATGGCCTGCTGATCGGGGCGGTTACGGTCCTGATCCGCAATTTCACGGGATACGTCGAAGGGGTGACGTTCGCGATCCTGCTCGGCAATATCGTCGGACCGATCTTCGATGAAGCGGCGTATGCCCTGCACATGAGGAGACGGAGTCTTGAAGGATAAACTTTCCTACACCATCGGCTTTGCCGGGATCTTCAGCGCGGTCTGTGCGCTGCTGTTGACCAGTGCCGCCACACTTACCGCTCCCTTCCGGGAAAAGAACGCCC
>VGYL01000318.1 GCA_016872975.1 Planctomycetota bacterium | reverse complement strand
TAGTACTACAACGCTATCTTGTGGGACCGCAGTAGTCGTAAGTCATTATGAAACAATGAGATACGGGAATGTCACTTCGGCGCCTTAACGCCAATAAGGCTACGGGGTGACATTTTCATAACCTCCTGTTCTAGCGTAGCTTATGTCAAACCGAGGGACAAATCGTAGCGTTGTGGTAGTAGATCGCCTGGGGGCCATCCGGTTGACCCTCGACCGCTGACTTGATGTAGGGGATGGCCTTGTCGCCCGCGGCGGCCAGGAGGTGTACGCACGAGTTCCGTGTGGTCGTCCCCCGATCCCGGACCAGCAGGGCCTCGGTCAGCAGGGCCAGCCGGTCATCCCCGCCTTGGAGATGGAGGGCCTGGCGCAGACGCTCCTGATCGTAGATCGTTGCGTTGGCATACCAGTCCATTCCCATCCCGTGGCCCAGGTGTACGACCTTTTTGAAGTACGGCAATTCGTCCTTCCATTGCGTCCAGTCGATCCTGGCCGCGCCAGGGGCGGGCAATTCGCCGTCCGGGAAGACCACAATCTCCATGTACTGATGCCGTATCACGAACCTGGCGTCGCGCTGTCGTTCCCCACGCTGTCTTTGCTCCGGATCCAGGTACTCCTTTTGGGTCCTCGTCACGATCAGACGGAATCCGTTTCTACCGTCCACGACGACCGATGGGGCGGCGTCCCAGCGTTCCATTTCCCATCCCGGCAAGGCCGCGAGCGAAGCTCTCGCCCAGTCCGGCGCGTCGGCAGGAGCCGTTGCGGCAGGCTGCGACTGCTGCGCGGTTGCGACAACCAAGGCGCCGGGGATGACGATGCCGGCGACGAGGACCAGGGCGATCACGCCGGGCAGCCAGGCGAAGCGCCGGTCGTCGGTGGCGGGGCGGCCGAGCAGGCGGGCGATGCGGGCCACGAGACTGCCGCCCGTCGCGGCAACGGCCAGATCGCCGCCGCGGTGGCGGATCTCCTCCATGCAGGCGAGGGCCCGGGCGTATTGGAGTGAGCTGCCGCAGACGTGCACGGCGCGATCGTCGCAACAGTTCTCCCGCTCGAGGCGGATGCGGTGCGAGATCCACCAGACGGCCGGGTGGTAGAAGCCGAGGATTTCCACCGCGGTTTGCAGCATGTTGACCAGGTAATCGTACCGGCGGATGTGGGCCAGCTCGTGGGCGAGGATCGCCTCCAGTTGCTCCGGGCGCAGGCCCGTGAGGGCGCTGGCCGGCAGCAGGACCACCGGCCGCAACCAGCCGATGACGGTTGGGACCTCGACGAGGGCGGATTCGAGCAATTCCACGGCCCGGTGCACGCCGAGCCGGGTGCTCAGGTCTTCGAAACGCCGCTGCAAGGGGTCGCCGATGCCACGCACCATGCGGCGTCGCAGCCACTGAAGTTGGACCCAGCCGCCCACGTGCCAGACGGAGAGGCCCAGGACGCCGACCAGCCAGCCCAGGACCACGTAGGGCAGGGCGGGCTCCAGCGCCGCTACGATTTGTTCCGGCAGTGGAACGGGCGGGGAAGGGAATGAGGGAATACTGGCATCCTGAGATGTTGACAAATCGGCAGACTGTCTCCCCACCATTGCCCCATTCCAATGCCCCATCGGTCCGGCTTGGTCGGCGGCGGTCACGGGGGCATCCTCCATCGGTGGCGGCGCCGTCGGCAAGACCGCTTCAGTCCCCGGAGGGCCCGCCTCCGCGACGGGCCCCGGGACTTCCATGAGATACAGGGTGGCAATCGGCAGGGCGGCCATCAGGCCGAGGGCCGAACAGGCGAGGGCGTAGCGAAGATTCGGACCGGCCTTTCGCAGCAACCGCAGGCAGATCGCCAGCAGCACCGCCACCGCGGTCGCCTGCCACAGGACGTGCACGAGCATCCAGCCCAACCGCTCAATTGTCCCCGGCGCGAACAGATGTTCCAACAGCGACATGATTATGCTCCCTCCATTTCATCGAGCATCTCGCGAATCCGCCTCAACTCCTTCGGCGAGATCTTCCTGGCGGACAGGGCCCGCAGCACAAGTTTCTCCGCCGAGCCGGCGAAGACCCGGTCGAGCAGGTCCGCCACAAGCTGCTTCTGCGTCTTCTCCTCGGAGAGGGCGGGCCGGTAGATATGTCCGCGTCGGCTGGTGTCGCGGGTATCCTGCCTGCCCTCTTTCGTGGCGAGGGCATCTTGCCCTTGTTCCCTCGTGGCATCGGCATCCTGCCGATGTCTCATGGGCTGGAAGGGGCCCCCCAACGCGGCCTTTTGCGTTGGGGACCCCAAGCCCATGCCACGTTTCGGCCGGTCGTCCTCCCGCACCAGCAGGCCCTTCTCGACCATGATCTGCATCAGCTTGAGTGTGGTGGTGTAGCCGGTCTCGACATCCTGGTGCAAGGCTTCGTGGACCTCCCGCACGGTGGCGGTGCCCTTTTCCCAGAGCACGCCCAGAATCGCCACCTCCCGATCCGTCGGCCCGCTTGCTTTCCTTCGCGCCATGAACGGTCTCCTGGTGTCCTCATTCCCAGAACCGGTTGGAACAATGGAAGGGTGGAAGGATGGAATACTGGAAAAGATTCGTTGTTGGATCCACCATTCCAGTATTCCAATATTCCATTATTCCAATCCTACTCACATCGGTTCGTTCTACCCCTGTATCGGCAATCTACGAACGAATTCGTAAAAGGTCAACGAAAAAATTCGTAGATGTGGCGAAAAATTTTTCAACGGCCCGCCTAAAAGCCAAGACCGGGTATGCCAGGACCGGGTGGCAGCGCCAAGGGCTTTGCCCTTGACGATGGTCTCCCGGGAACGCCAATCTCCTGATTGGCTGCTTTCAAGAGTGCCGTTCAGGAGAGCGGCGCTGGGTTCCCAAACGCGACACGTCGCGTTTGGGAGCCCTTTCCCGGGGAGCCATCGTCAAGGCCGGAGGCCGGCCTTGGCGATACCACCCGGCAGGGGCTTTAGCCTTCGAGCGGATCGTTGAAAATCCTGTGATGGCCCGCTCCAGGGCTCGTCCGGCCGGGTGAGCCGGTCGCTTCGGACACGGCACGTCCGTCGCGTGCCCGTAAGAGGTCTGTGAACGTGGCACGGGCATTTTGCGCGTGAGATCTTGCGGCATCGGCATCCTGCCGATGACTCCTGGGGATGTTGTGGCTACACAGGTTCCGTGCCCCAGCGTGGGTCGCTGTCTCTCTCTCCCCACAGCGACTGTGATCGCGGCTGCAAATGCCTGGTGGCTACCAGCCCCAGGCGTATCCGGCGCTGCCGACGGTGCTGCGGCCGGACTGGGCGAGCATCACGTTGAGAGTACCCTGCACCTGCATCAGGTTGCCACGGAGGTTCGCCACCTGATCGCGCAGTCGCTGCACCTCGCTGTCGAGGCCCATCTGGACGTCGCGTCTCTCACGCTCGACCCGGACGAGGGCCTGCTCGACCCGTTAGAGGTCCGCGCGGATCTGGGTCCAGTCCCGGCGCACCGCTGCCGTCCCGGCGGCCGCTTGTTCGAGAGCCGCCTGCAATTGCGCGCCGATCGTCTCGACCTCGCCGCGCAGATCCTGCTGTTGTCGCGCGAATTCGCTGCGCAATTGCTCGAGGTTCTGCTGTTCGATCCGTCGGGCCGCTACCTCGCGCTCCGCCTGCGCCCGCTGCTCCATCGTACGCATCTGGTCCTGCATGGCTTGCAGGCTCTGCTGGGTCTGCTGCCACTGGGCGGCCTCTCTCTGTTGCTCCTGGACGGCCGTCTCGACCTGCCGGCGGAGGGCTTCCACCGCCTGTCGAAGCTGCTCCTGGCCCTGGCCCAAGTCCCGCACGTAGGTTTCCATCGCCACGCGCTGTCGCTCCTGCGCTTCCTGACGCTCGCGTTGCCGTTCCTGCGCCATTGCCTGCATTTGCGTCTGCGTGTCCTGCACCTGCCGGCGGACCTCTGCGAACGCCGCTTCCAATTCCCGGGCGCGCGGTCCCGCCCAGTCCCGCAGCTTCTCCAATTCCCGGCGGGTCTGCTCCGATTGCGCCTGGAGACTCTCCAGCCGGGCCGCGAGGGCTTGGGCCTGGGCCGCCGTCTGGGCCGTCCGGTGCTGCTCGGCGCGCTCGCGCTCCCGGGCCTGGAGCGCCGCCTGGTAGTCGGCCCTCATCCGGTCCCGCTGCAATTCGACCAACTGCTCGTCCAAGCTCCGCCACCGTTCCTGGAGTTGACTGATCTCATCCTGGAGCCGCCGCCGCTCCTCATCGCGGCCGGCCTGGAGCTGCTGAAGCTGCGTTTGCAGGTTCTGGATCGTCTGGAGCATGGTCTGCCGCTGGCGGGTCAACTGTTGTGTCTGCTCGTCCACTTGCGCCGGCAACGGCGCCGCGGGCACCGGCTCGATCGCAACGAGATGGGCCAGCTCCTGCTGCATGCCCCGAATCTGCTCGTGCAAGGCCTGTGCGTCGGCCCGCAAGATCGATGCCTGCGTCTGCCGTGCCGGTGTCGCGGGCTGTCGTGTAACCGTGGGTGTCGGCGGCGTGGCTCCTGCTTGGGCGACAACCGAGAACGCCAGAACACCGAGGGCGAGCTTCCACAGGCTGCCGCGCGCCTGCGCTGACGCAGGGCTCCGCTGTATGGTGGTATGAAGTCCGTTCTTCATGGCCTTCTCCTTTGATTTACTATCCTTTCCGTATGGATGGGGCTCCCCGGTGCGGAGTCTGACATGAGGGACCCCGAACCCGATCCGGCCCTCACTTGGCCGGCCACGAAGTACCATACTCGCCTATCCTCAAAATTGTTGTCCGGCTTTTCCCTATGCCGGGCCGCCAAAATGCCGCTTTGTGGTCGGCGGTCGCGGGGCAAAACAAGACGGCCTCCGCGACACGTGACGTCGCGGAGGCCGTAGGAATGCATCCTGCGCGTGCCGACTCCTTTTGGGAATCTCGTCAGGTAGGCGCTATCGCCTGCGCTGCCCCCTAAAGCTGGCATCCGCCGAGCGGCAGAACGGAGCCGCTTTGATCTTTCACGCGGCTTGCCGCGCGGGAGGCTCAGTTGCCCGTGGCGTCAAGGAACAGGATGTGCAAATCGATCGTTCCTGATCGATTGGAGTTGAAACAGATGCGCTGGCCGTCGGCGCTGGGGCTGGGCAAGGTCTGGGCCCAGAACATGTCGCCCGCCTTCCCCCGTCCGGCGGGGGCGGAATAGACGGTTCCCGTGCGCGCCAGGTACTGGGTGGTCCCATCCAGGCGGATGAGCAGGATTTCGTCAAACGGCGGCTCGTAGCGGGTTTGTCCGGACGAGCTTGGCGTCGAGGGGAAGAAGCCGGCCACAAACCAGTCGTTGACCCGGCTCGGCCACGACAGGTGGAGGTTATGAAAGTGGGCCTGCCGTCGCGGCACGCGGAAGAGGACCCGGTCGCCGCTGCCGTCGAGGTTGACGATGTGAATCTCGAACGGGGTTTCCGGGGCGCCGCGGCCCCCCGTGGGCAGTTTGAAGTAGGCGAGCTTGCCGTCGGGTGAGAAATCATAGTGCCCGCCTCCGCCCATGGCGTCGAACTTGTGTACGACGGCGCCGGTGTCGTCGTGGACCACGATCGCCTGTTGGGAGGGGTCGGCGCCCCGGTACGCCGTGTCGATGTAATTGCGATAGCCAATGTAATGGGGCTTGTCCCAACCGACGAAGCAGCCCTCCGGAACATTGATCTTGAACGTTCGCTCTTCGTCCATCTCGGGCAGGCGGTAGCTGCGAAACACGTTGTCGCTGGTGATCACCAGGATGCGGTCACCGGCCTGGTTGCAGGAGGGACCGTTGGGTTTGAGGCCCAGCGGCGCAAAGGACTTCAACAGCTCGGCCTCGCCATCACTCACGCGGAAGCGAAACAGGTCCGAGCCCTTCCATGTGTACAGCAGGTTCGGGTCGTTCCGGTCCCAGCACAGCCGCCAATCGTACTTCTCGATCGGGAACAACTCCTTGAGGAAAACCCCCTCGCCGTCATAGAGACAGACCCGCCAGTTCTTCTGCTCCAGATCCGATTGGATGGCGAGCATCCGCGAACCGTCGGCGTTCCAGGGATCGCGGTAATAGTAGAAGTTGTGCTCGTGGCCGTCGTCCTTGCGGAGTTGTCGAATCTTCGCGCCGTAGGTCGGATCGACGTAGTCCACGATCTGGGCCGGACCGACCTTCATCGGAACGCCCAATTGCTGGGCCGCAGGCGGGGTGGCCTTGGCAGCGCGGGCCGGTGTGGCATCGGCATCCTGCCGATGATTCCTGGGCTGGAAGGGGCCCCCCAACGCGGTATTCTGCATGGGGAATCCCAAGCCCATGCCAGGAGGAGCCGGCTCTTCAGGCACCCTCCCAGCAGGCCGGGCTGCTGCCACGTAGGGCACGATTTCCTTCCGCAGGTCAGCCATCCATTCGACCTCCCGCACGGCTCGCGGTGCGGAAGGATTCATCAGAAAGCGATTGAAGCCGCGATAGCCGTACCGGCTCAGCAACAGCAGCATTTCCCGCAGGGACTCCCGAGAGGGGAAGGCCCACTGACTGCCGAAGGAAGCGCCAGATCCCCGTTCCGAGGCCTCCTTGGCGGCCCACTCGTCGTCCGTGACGCGCGGGTGGACGTAACCGATTTCATTGGCCCACAGGTGCTTGGTGCCGCCGCTTTCCTGCTGCACGCTCGCCATCCACCGCGCCAGGCTGGCCAGCGCGTACCGCTCTTCCTCTCCGCCATGGCCGTAGTGGTTGCGGATCAGGCCGTCCACGCCCTCGCGCAGGGCCCAGCGGTGCAGTGCCAGGTATTGGTCTGCTTCGCCCCCGATCGCCGCCGAGCAGACGAAAACCGGCACCGGACCGATGATCTCCTTGGCCAGCTTCGCGTATTCGGCCAACCAGTGGCCGTAGAACCAAACACGGAATTCGTTCTGTACCCGGCTGATCGTGCGCACCTGCTCGACCGTGTCGGCAAAACCCCACGTCTGGGCCCCGGCCCATGACTCCTCCCGTTCCGCCGCCGCATCCGTGCGGGCCAACTCCGGCGTGTACGGGTGCAGCGGCACACGCCACGGGACCTCGTCGAACGAGGTGTAACCGGCGCCAAACTGGCGGTTCAACTCCTGGATGCTGCCCACCCGCCGGGCGAGCCAGTCGCGGTAGGCCCCCAGTGCCGCCGCGTCTTGCCGCAGATCGAGGTAGGTCCGGGCGGTCAGTAGCGGCTGATGAAACACGTTGATCTCGTCGCCGAACTGCAATCCGCGCAGGCCCGGCTTGGCATAGGCGGGACGGAAGGCCTCCAGGCTGCGCCGGTAGAACGCGCGAATCCCCGGTTTCCACAGCGGCGGCAGGCCGTTCGCGCCAGGCAGTTCCGCCACGCGAACTTCCATCGCCAGCACCAGGCGCAGCGAATGGGATTCCGGGAAGCGGACCGGCCGCAAGCGAATTCGAAACGCCTTGCCGCCACGCCGCTCCCCCTCTTTCTCATGCTGCGCGTCGGGCCCAGG
>VGYL01000317.1 GCA_016872975.1 Planctomycetota bacterium | reverse complement strand
CGATATCCAACTCGCGTGATGCTTGCTCAGCCAGATGTGCCAGGTAGTCCACTTCGCCGGCCATGCGCCATTCGAGGATCTTCTTCTCGTCGTAGAGCAACTGGGAGTAGTCGGGCGCGGCGCCGATGAAGGTGTGATAGGTATCCGTGAACGCCTGTTCGTTCTCCCGCCGGCAGAAGACGCCGTTGACGTAGTTGCAGAACTTGTAGCCGGAGGTGCCCTGGATCGGCCAGTCGGTCCGCAGAAATTCGTAGAGTTCCAGGATCTTCTCGACCGCGAGATAGGCCTCGGGCGCCTCCCGGTGCAAACGCACGAGGTATTGTCGTGGGTTGTACAGCCCGTCGACATGGTCCACGCGCAGGCCGGTGAAGATGCCCGCGCGGACCAGTTCCAGAGTCTTGCGGTGCACCCGCTGGAAAACGCGCGGATCTTCCGTGCGCAGGGCGATGAACTCGCTCAGATAAAAGAACCGCCGGTAGTTGATCTCTTCATACGCCTTCTGCCAGAACACGGGCTTGAAGACCTGCTGTTCCAGGAGCCGGTACAGGGGACCCGTGTCGCGGGCGTCCCGCCCGCGTGTGCCGAGGGTCTCTGGCCCTCGATTCGAAGGCGGGCCGCCTTCGACACGCGCGGGCGGGACGCCCGCGACACGGTTGTACGACTCCAAGATGCCATCAAGATAGAGGCGGATCATCGGGTGTTCGCGGTGCAGTTGCACGAGCGTCCTCTTGGCGTGTGCGACCTGCTCGCGCTTCTTCGAGGAATCGCCCAGGCCGCTCAGACAGGCAAAGGACTCCCGCAGTTCCGCGAACGCCTGGAGGGCGGGATCGTCGCCGCCCTGCGAGCCGCTCATGGGGTCGCCGTGGCCCAGGATCTCGTCATACGTGGCCAGGGACAGAGGGAATCGCCAGGTGAAATATTGGAAGGCCAGGCCGTTCTCGTCCAGGACCAACTGCATCTCGCCCCGCTGGAGGACTTCCTCCAGGGGACTGCCCAGGAAGGGGGCCAGCACTCGGGTCCGCAGCTCGGGATCGGGATGGTCATGGAAGATATCGAAGAAATCGTAGAACCGGCTGCGCGGGCCGTTCTCAAAGACGTCCATCAGCATCCGGTTGGTGCCGGCGTAGGCCATGTGGTTGGGCACGATATCCTGCAGCCAGCCCATCCCGTGGACCCAGACTTCGGCGGCCAGGGCCTGAAAATCCTCCCACGTGCCCAGTTCCGGATTCAACTCGTCCGGGTCGGTCGCGTCGTACCCGTGCGTGCTGCCCGGCGTTGCCTTGAGGATGGGCGAGGCGTAAAGATCGCTGATCCCCAACTCGGACAGGTACGGAATCAGTGCCCGGGCATCCTGGAACCGCAGCGCGGGGCCAAATTGCAGCCGGTACGTGGCCAGGGGGATATGCGGATGATTGGTGATGGATGATTGATGATTGATGATTGCCATCTCCTCTTCAATAGTCAATTATCCATTATCCTTGATCAATGTCAGCGCCTCCTCCACGGCCGCCTGCTCCGCGCCGGGGCCGGATGTCTGGAATACGGCGATGGTCCGGGGCGGCATGGTCACCCGCTGGCGGCCCGCCGCCGTGGCAAGCGGCATCGCGCCGGGGCCGTCCCACCTGGGGTCGGCCGAGTCCAGGACCTTCCCCCAAGTCCCCTGCGATACGGGCAGCGCGACCTCCTGGGGCTCGGTGTGGAAGTTCATCAGGCCGCAGACCTCGCCGGTGAGCAGCGTGTGCAGGCAGTGGTGGAAATCGTCGCACCACTGGGCGGCGAGCCCATAGCCGCCGTCGCCGGGCGGCTTGATGAAGCGGACGTCGTCGAGATCGTTTTCGCCGATCAGGTAGTACTTGCGGGCCGACTCTTAGAAACTCCAAATTCGAAGCACGAAATCCGAAACAAATTCAAAGCACGAGATTCCAATGACCTAAACGCTGTCGCTGGGCGGAAGGCCCGTTTGGGATTTTTCCGCTCTTTTGATCATTCTGGTTTGTTTCGGATTTCGGATTTCGAATTTCGGATTTACCGCCGCCTCGGTTGTGGCTCGCATGGCCGATGCGCCCCATAGGAAGACCGGGCGTTCGTTTTTTTGTGTTACCATGACGGCGGTAGCGGCCGGTGAAGTACGGGCCGAAATCCCGCAAATAACTGCCCTCCGGCCCCATGTGGTTGTAAACGACATCGAGAATGGCGGACATGCCCTGGCGGTGGATGGCGTTGACCAGCGTCTTGAGGCCGGTGGGGCCGCACGGATTGCAGGGTCGGGTCAGTACAACTACGGAACGGCCCTCCGCCTTGACGGAAGCCGGGCCGGACGGTTTCTCGCCTTCCTTGCCATTCTCGATCCGTGTCGAGGTGTTGAGCACGATCTCCCAGGGGTGTTTCTCGTCGAGCAGGGCGAGTCGGAAGAACGTGTCCTCATGGTGGGCGTTGAACAGGAGGAGGAAATCGTCATCCCGCACCGGCTCGCCGCGTCGATCGACGTAACCCAGATCGCCGTTCAGAAAGATCTGAACCATCTTGATGTAGCCCTTCTGCCAGTCTTCGCCGGTCATGCCCGAGCCGTCCGGCCGGAACCAGCCGATGTCGTCGAGGGCCGGCGAGCCCCGGATCGAGCGGCCCTGGTACCAGCCCCGGCGGTGGAACACCGGATGATCCCGGCGCAGGTGGATCAGCTTGATCGCGAATTCCAGCAGGCCCCGGTCGGCGTGCTCCCAGTCGTACCAGGAGATTTCGTTGTCCTGGCAGTAGGCGTTGTTGTTGCCGCGCTTGGTGCGTCCGATCTCGTCGCCCCCGTAGATCATGGGGACGCCCTGGGACAGCAGCAGCGTGGTCAGGAAATTGCGGACCTGGCGGGCGCGGAGGTCGTTGATCGCGGGATCGTCCGTCTTACCCTCGACGCCATAGTTGCAGGAGCGGTTGTCGTCGGTGGCGTCCTTGCCGTCCTCCAGGTTGGCCTCGTTGTGCTTCTGTTCATAGGTCACCGGATCGTGCAGACTGAAGCCGTCGTGGGCGGTGACGAAGTTGATGCTGGCGCGGGGCTTGCGCCCGGTGTTCTCGTAGAGGTCCGAGGAGCCCGTGAACTTGCCGGCGAAGGCCCCGAGCGTGCTGTCCTGGCCGCGCCAGAAGTCCCGCATGGTATCGCGGTAGATCCCGTTCCATTCCGACCAGTTCACCGGGAAGCGGCCCACCTGGTAGCCGCCTTCCCCCGCGTCCCAGGGCTCGGCGATCAGCTTCACCTGGCTGATGACCGGGTCCTGGTGGTTGCCTTCGGCGGTGTGGTTGTAGACGACGTCGAGAATGATTTCGATCCCCGCCTCGTGGAGATTGTAGACCATCTCCTTGAATTCCTGCACCTGCTGGCCGCGATCGCCCGTGGAGGAGTACTCATTGTGCGGCGCGAAATAGCAGATCGAGTTGTAGCCCCAGTAATTGCGGAGGCCCTTGTCGATCAGCATGCGGTCGTGGACGAACTGATGGACGGGCATCAGCTCGACCGCGGTGATGCCCAGGGCCTTGAGGTAGTCGATCACGGCCGGATGGGCCACGCCCGCATAGGTGCCCCGCAGCTCGGGGGGAAGCGCCGGATGAAGTTTGGTGAAACCCCTGACGTGCAACTCATAGATGATCGTGTCCTCCAACGGCGTGCGCGGGTGATGCTCGTTGCTCCAATCGAAGTAGGGATTGCTGACCACGCACTTCATCATCAGCCGCGCATCGTCGGAGCTGCTGCACGCGGCGGCGTCGGGCTTGTCCGTCCGGTAGGGAAACACGGCATCGCTCCACTGGATCGCACCGCTGACTGCCTTGCAGTTCGGGTCCAGCAGCAGCTTGTTCGGGCAGCAGCGGATACCTCGTTTGGGGTCCCAGGGGCCATGGACCCGGTAGCCGTACTGTTGGCCGGGACCGACGCCGGTCAGGTACACGTGCCAGTTGTGCCCGTCCCGCTCGCCCATATTGACCCGCGTCTCTTTTCCATCATCGTCGAACAGGCACAACTCGATCCTCTCGGCCACCTCGGAAAAGACGGCGAAATTCGTGCCGCTGCCGTCGAAGGCGGCGTCCAGGGGGTAGGGGATGCCTGGTAGAGCTTTCACCATACCGACACGTGCCACCGCGGTCGCCATTGTCGTTATCTCCCAATCAACGGGTCTCGAAGTAGAAGTTCGATGTTTGAAGGGGGAGGTGTGAAGTGTGAAGTCAGACCCGTCAGCGCTCTTCCCATCAACCATCAGAAATCAACCATCAGACTTCCCATTCTCTGGTCTTATTGTACGGGGGCGCAGGGCGCGTACTGTGTAGGAGTTGTCCGAATAAGGCCCTCGGAAAACCGCTTAGAGCCTATCTCAGAATGCTGAATGTCATTGCTTGAAGACCACGACGCCCAGCGGGGGCAGGGTGATCGAGAGCGAATACTCGAACCGGCCGTAGAAGGAAGCGGGGGAGGCCTCGACCCCGCCCATGTTGCCCTGGCCGCTGCCGCCGTAGTCCTTGGCGTCGCTGTTGAGGATCTCCTTCCAGAAGCCGCCCTGGGGCACGCCCACGCGGTAGTTGTGGCGGGGCACCGGCGTGAAGTTGCACGCCACCGCCACGACCTCGTCGCCCGACTTGCTGCGGCGCAGATAGCTCAGCACGCTGTTGTCCGCATCGTGGAAGTCGATCCACTCGAATCCTTTATGATCGAAATCCAGGTCGAACAGGGCGGGCTCGGTCCGGTACAGGTGGTTGAGGTCGCGGACCCATTGCTGGAGATTCCGGTGGAGCGGGTGCTCCAGGGCATGCCATTCCAGGCTGTGGTCGTGCTTCCACTCGGGCCACGGGCCGAGCTCGCTGCCCATGAACAGCAGTTTTTTGCCCGGGTGGGTGTACATATAGCCGTAGAGCAGGCGCAGGTTGGCGAATTTCTGCCAGCCGTCGCCGGGCATTTTGCCGTAGAGCGAGCCCTTGCCGTGCACGACCTCATCGTGCGACAGGGGCAGGATGAAGTTCTCCGTGAAGGCGTAAAGGATGGAAAACGTCAGCTTGCCCTGGTGGTACTTGCGGTGGATGGGGTCCTGGTTGAAGTATTCCAGGGTATCGTGCATCCACCCCATGTTCCACTTCATGCCGAAGCCGAGGCCGCCGATATCGACGGGCTTAGTCACCATAGGCCAGGCGGTCGATTCCTCGGCGATCGTCTGGACGTGCGGGAAATCGCGGTAGACCATCTCGTTGAAGCGGCGCAGGAACTCGATGGCGCGGAGGTTCTCCCGCCCGCCGTGCTCGTTGGGAATCCACTCGCCTTCCTTGCGCGAGTAGTCGAGATAGAGCATGGAGGCGACGGCGTCGACGCGCAGGGCGTCCACGTGGTACTTGTCCAGCCAGAACATGGCGGAGCTGATCAGGTATTCGCGGACCTCGTGACGCCCGTAGTTGAACACGGCACTGCGCCAGTCGGGGTGGAACCCGAGGCGCGGGTCGGCGTGTTCGTAGAGGTGCGTGCCGTCGAAGTAGCCCAGGCCGTACTCGTCCGTCGGGAAGTGCGAAGGCACCCAGTCCAGGATCACGCCGATGTCGTTTTGGTGCAGGTGGTCGATCAGGTACATCAGGTCCTGCGGGCAGCCGTAGCGGCGCGTCGGGGCGAAGTAGCCCAGCGTCTGATAACCCCAGGAGGCGTAGAACGGATGCTCCATGATCGGCAGCAGCTCGACGTGCGTGAAGCCCATCTCCTTGACGTACTGGGCCAGCATCGGCGCGATCTCGTTGTAGCTGAGCAGGCGGTCGGGATCGCTCGGGTCCCGCCGCCAAGAGCCCAGGTGGACCTCGTAGATGCTGATCGGGGCGTTCAGCGAGTTGTGCTCGGCCTGCTTCTGCCGCCAGGCGTCGTCACCCCAGGTGTAGTCGAGGTCCCAGACCACCGAGGCGGTGTTGGGCGGCAGTTCCCAGAAAAAGGCCACGGGATCGCCCTTGTTGACGCGGTAGCCGTTGTGGTTGGAGACGATGTGATACTTGTAGACCGAGCCCTTGCCGAGCTTGGGGATGAATCCTTCCCAGATGCCGGAGCCATCCCATCTTGGCGCCAGCGGGTGGGTTTGGGGGTCCCAATGGTTGAAGTCCCCGACGACGGAGACCCGGGCGGCGTTCGGAGCCCACACGGCGAAGTACGTCCCTTTGACCTTGCCGTTCTTGACCACGTGCGCGCCGAGCTTGTCATAGAGGCGGAAGTGATTGCCCTCTTTGAACAGGTAAATATCGTGGTCCGTCAGCAGGCTGAAATGCGCCAACACCTCGGTTTGCTCCATCCTAATGGCTCCCTATGATCCGTCGGATCAGACAGATCCGACGGATCATTGGCATAACGTTTCACGTTTTCAGCGTTTGCTCGATGCCGCGCACGGGGATCATCAGCCAGTCGGGGCGATGATGCAGCTCGTACCCGAGCTCGTAGACGGCCTTTTCGATGAGGAACGTCTCCAACAGGGTGGCGAAGTCCGCCGGGTCGGCGGGGACAACCCGCCGGTCCGCCACGGTCCGGCGGTACGCCTGCAGGAACACGCCGCTGACGTAACAGTGCCACCGATCCGCCCATTGCCTGAGATAGTCGATATCAACGCTCTGTTTGTCGGTCCGCCGCAGGAGACTGCCCTGGGCGGCGTAGTGGAACGACCGGATCATGCCGGCGACATCCCGCAGGGCCGACTGCTTCAGCCGTCGCTCCGTGAGGGACCGGGCCGGCTCACCTTCGAAGTCGATGATAACAAAATCTTTGCCGGTGTAAAGGACCTGCCCCAGATGATAGTCCCCATGGGTGCGGATTTTCATCGCCTGCATCTTCCTGTCCATGAGGCGGTGCAGGCGATTGAGGATGGCCTTGCGGTGGGCGAGCACGGCCCGGACCGCCTCGGCCGTCGGCGCGTCGAGGACGCGCAGGCTCTCCTCCAACTCATTGAACACCTTCAGCGTCAGGCCCCGGATCGATTGATAGAGGGACTTCTGGTAAAGCAGGGAAAACGGCTCCGGCGTGACCTCGGGACTTTGGTGAAGGGACATCAGGGCCAGGTGCATCTCGCCGGTCCGTTGTCCCAGCAGGCTCATCATGTCCACGAACACGGGACCGATAACATCCCGTACGACCGTGGGAAGGGACTCGGCGGTGATCGCCAGCATGGAGGTGGGCGCCTCCGGCAGCGCCGACAGCTTGCCCTTGAGCGTCAACGCGTGACTCAGGGCGCTGTCGACATTGTCGAGAGCGAACGACCAGGCGTCGCCCTCATTGGGCACGAACTGCAGCAGCAGGGCCAGGGTGACCGGGGACGAAAGGTTCCGCTGCCACCCGATAGAACCCGCGTAGGTGGGGGCGTGGGGGAACCCGGCCTCTTCCGTCAAGTGCCGCGGCAGCTCGACGTCCGGATTTGTCCCTTCCTCGATCCGCCGGTACAGCTTCAGAAAG
>VGYL01000316.1 GCA_016872975.1 Planctomycetota bacterium | reverse complement strand
CTTGTCCAGGAGCTTGCCCTGGGGATCGACCGCGTACGAGCCGCCGTTGAAGATCGCCAGCACGATGGGGATCTCGCTGTCGAACGCGCGGGTCGGGATGATGTGCATCATGTCGTCGGCGATGGATACGTGCACGATGACGTGGGCGCCGAGCAGCTCTTCGCAGCGGACCGTCTCCGGGAACCACATGTCGGCGCAGATGCTGATGCCGTATTTGACGCCGCGGTACTCGATCGGCTGGAACGACTCGCCCTGCGACCAGCCCCACCAGGTCTGCTCGCCGAGATTGGCCTGGACCTTGCGGTACTTGCCGACGAACGCGCCGTTGGGATCGACCAGGAACGAGCAGTTGTAGAGCTTGTCCCCCTCTTTCTCGACGAGCCAACCCAGAAGGGCGGTCCGGGTCTCCCGGGCCAAGGCCTGATAGCGCAAGTACCAGGGCCCGTCGCCGGGGATGGTCTCGGCCAGGCCGTTGATGATCTCCTCGCGCGGGTAGGGCCAGCCGGAGATCGCGTACTCCGGAAAGACAATCAGATCGGGCTGGGATTTGGCGGCCTCCCGCGCCAGGCCGGCGAGCAGGTGGAAGTTGGCCTCGCTGCCCGGATTGCCCTGCTTGCTGTGCGCTCGACCGGCCTGAAGCACGACAATCCGCACCACCCGATTCGGGTCCTGGCTGGCGAAAGCAGACCGGTAGGGTGGGGCTTGCCCCACCACCGTGTCGCGGGCGTCCCGCCCGCGCGTGCCGAGGGCCTCCGGGGGGTCCCCAACGCGAGAGAATGCGTTGGCGGCCCCTTGCCCTCGATTCGAAGGCGAGACGCCTTCGACACCCGCGGGCAAGATGCCCGCGACACCAGGGACGCCTTCGAGACCCGCGGGCAAGATGCCCGCGACATAAGGCATGCCTTCGACGTGAAATCGGTGGGGCAAGCCCCACCCTACGGGGACAGCCGTTGCGGCAAACGCGGTCAGAGACAGCCACACGGACCGGCGCATGGACAAGCTCCATCAATTCACTTTCTTGAAGTGGAACAGCACGGCGCGGGAGCCGGGGACCTCGAAGGTGAATCCCCCCGAGGCATTCGTGCTCAGGACCTCGCTCTGCATGCGGATGGCGTCATGGCGGGTCACCTGCCAACGCCCGGCGGGCAGGTCCACGCGACAGAGCCGGCTGGACCGGTTGGTCCCGAGGACGTATTCCTGGCCCGGCCACTCCAGGACGCGGGAATCCGGGTGCACGCTGCTGAAGAGGCTGATCATGCTGTCGCTGGGGTCGGGATCGTTCGCCGGGGCCATGCGCCAGAACGTGATATTCTCGTCGATGATCCGGCGGAGCCAACCGAGATTGTCGGCGGCCAGGTGCTCCGAGGCCTTGAAATTGCCCCAGAAGTAGTGGCCCTGTTTGTTCCCGGGCTTGTGGCCGGTGGTGCCGTAGCCGCCGCCGAGGAAGGCGCCGAGATGCGATTCGATCACGTCCTCCTCGCTCCAGCCGTCGCCGGCGCCTTCGTAGGCCAGCTCGTCGTCGATCACCGGGACATGGCCGCCGAGCGGATGGTTGCGGGACACCCAGTCCGCCGCGGTGGGCAGCTTCTTGATCTTCTCCTGGATGATGACGTGATCGTGCCAGGGGGGTGTGGTGTTCAGCTCGGTGTACCAGTTCCGCGGCTTGGCGTGGATGCTCACCGGCGTCGGGTACGGGAGAAACCCGCGCATCGTCTGCCCGAAGCGGACGACCTGCTCGGTCGTGTACTGGGGCTTCTTGATGTCGAACTCGTTGCACAGGCAGATCCAGACGTTGGGACAACTGCCGTAGCGGGCGGCGATGTACCGCAGCAGGGGGGTGGGATCGCCGCCGTTGTGGGCGGCCTGGAAAGTCGAGCGCGAGTCGACCGTATCCGGGCCGCACAGGATCAGGTCGGCGATCACATCGAGCTCGCACGCGGTCCGCACCGCGAGGTCCACGCGCCCATGGAACCACGCGGGGTTCGGCCGGGGGGAGAAATCGCCGCTGTCGGTGGGCCGGCCGGCGTTGTCGAGGAAGGGCTTGACCTGCGGGTGCGGGTAGCGGTCGCCGGTGATGGAGAAACGCACCTTCTTGAAGTATTGGGCGTTACCCCGGATGTCGTCGGCGATGTTGCCGCCGTGGGGCCCTTTGTTGTCGTACTCGGACAGGAAGCTGTACATCGTGTTGCCGTAGATGTACGGGTGGGAACCGTTGGAGCGCTGGTACCAGCGTCCGCCGGTCCCTTCGCGATCCACGAGCCAGAACCCCGCCCGGTCGGAGGGCGTGCAGGTCACCGTGTAGCCCTTGTGCTGGCCGTGCAGCTCGGGCCGGTTCGAGGTCACTTCGACGAGGGTCCATTTGCCTAGCTGGGTCGGGCAGAATCGCACCTTGAACACGTTGCCCGAGGCGCCGCCCTGGCCGTCGCCGTCCCAGAAGCCCTGGATCGTGTACACCGGCCGGCCGCTTTCATGCCGCCATTGTGTGACCAGTTCCACGTCCCGCGCCGGCGCATCGGTCGGCCCGAACACCGGACCCGCGAAGACGACCTCGTGCACCTCGTACAGGGGCCAGTTGACAGTGGCCAGTTGACAGCCAACTGCGAACTGCCAACTGAAAACGGACAACTGACCTTGCGCCGTGCCACCGAGGGCGAGAATCATGGGAAGAATCAGAACGAGAGGGGTGGGATGGGACGTGACCTGCCGTTTCATGGCTTCTCCTTACTCCGAGAAGGCGGCCTCGCGCCGCCGGCCTGTATACAATTCTGCCGGAAATTGTATACACTCCGGCGGGCCAGTCAAGCAAAACTCTGTGGGATCAGTGGCCCATCCGGCTCTGGTCCATTTCGGCGACTTCCGTTTGGAGTACCGCCTTCAGGCGGGCCTGACAGTCTTCCGGCGCAGCCGGCTCCACTTTCTGTAGACGCGGAAGGGAAAGTGGAGGTCGGCCTGTTTGACCCGCGTAAACGCGGAACTCCAAACACCGCGAAAGAGAGAAGGAAGGCCGGACTGTTTTGACCCGCCTAATGAACTTTGACAGACAACTTCGGGAATGGCTAAACCAGAGGTCCCAAGGGCCCTCTTCGTAGGTCGTGCGTCCTCGCACGACGTCTTAGGCGAGCGGGGACGCTCGCCCTACGAAGACCGGCCGTCGGCCGGTCTGGATTGCCGAACTTGCTCGTCGAAACTCATAAGGCGGAACTCCAAACCACCCGCGTAAACGCGGAACTCCAAACACCGCGTCAACGTGATGGGTGGCAGCGGCAAGGCCGTAGGCTTTGCGCAGGCCTTGCCGATGGCGGATGGGCGAAACCATCGGCAAGCCCTGTAGGACAGGGGTCCCCAAACGCAGAATCCTGCGTTGAGGGCCTCTGAGGACATGTGTGCAAGCCGATCTCAGCGTGGCATGGGCTCGGAGTCCCCGACGCATAATTCTGCGTTGGGGTCCCCTTCCAGCCCGTAAATCATCGGCAGGATGCCGATGCCACTTTTCACACACTCTGAGGCTGGGCGGCACGGGCACTCGCGCCCGTGGATACTCATGGGCGCTCGCGCCCATGCTACGTACGGGCGAGGCGCCCGTGTTACTCATGGGCGCTCGCGCCCATGCTACGTACGGGCGGGACGCCCGTGGATACTCATGGGCGCTCGCGCCCATGCTACGAATTCAATTGATCGCCTCCATGAGCGGCTCGAAGAGGAAGCGGTGGACGGGCTTGTCGAAGTCGCTCGTGTCGTCCCCGGCACGATTCAAAACGGCGCCGTTGCGCACGGCGACCAGGTTCCGACTGGGCACGACCAGAACGATCTGGTGCCCGGCGCCGGCGCCCCAGAAGGCATCGCGCGGCAACCTGGCACAGGCACCCTCGTTGTTGCTCCACCAGCCGACGGCGCCGCTGCCCGGCGTGCCGGCGTCGCGGGTGATCTGGCGGACGGCTTCCTTGCTGAGCAGTTGGCGGCCCTGCCAGTTGCCTTCGTGCAACATGAGCTGGCCGACGCGGGCCGTCGCCCGGGCGGTGTAGCTGCCGCCGCCCCAGGACCCGACCAGCGGCAGACTATCGACCACAAAGGTCTTGTTGTAACCGGCCGACCAGTCGCTGTCCGGCACGCCGAGCGGCCGCATCACGCGGTCGCGCAGGAGCGTGCGGATGTCCTGCACCGGGGCCTCCCGCAACGCGGCGGTCGTGCAGTACGTCAGCATCGCAATGCCGGGGTTGCTGTAGGCGTTCTTGGTGCCCGGCTCGAAGAGGATCGGCGCCGCGTCGCGGGAGACGGTAAAGGGATCCCGGGGCACCGGGGGCTGTTTCCAGAAGTCGCCTTTCCAGCCCGGGAGCTTGTCGTGCGGCAGGCCGTCCGCCTCCGCGTCCTCGACACCCGAGGTATGTGAGCCAAGCTGGCGCAGGGTGATCTTCGACTTGCGGGGATCGTCCCGCCATTGCGGCACGTACTTCGCCGCCCGGTCGTCGAGCGCGATCAGGCCATCGGTCACCGCGACGCCGAAGGCCACGCCGCCGCCGATCGCCTTGGCCATCGAGGCCGTGTAGTGCTTGGCGGCAGGACCGTGATCGGAAGCATACCACTCGTACACGATCTTGTCATTGCGGATGACCAGAAAGGCCTTCGTCTTGCGGGCCGCCAGACTGTCCTTAATCGCCTCGAGCTTTGCACGCGACATGCCCTGGCTCTCGGGCGTGGCGGTCGGCCAGCGAGAGATTTCAGAGGAAGGTAGGAGGGTAGGAAGGGACGAAGGTAGGAGATCGCGTCGACCGTCTGGCGTTCCTGCCGTCCTACCTTCTGTCGTTCTTACCTTCTTACCCTCTTCTCCTCGTAGGTACAGAACCGCATCGCCTGGGAACGGGGCCGTGAAGGTGCGTTTGGCGCCGCCTGTGACTTCAGGCCCCGGGTGCGTCGTTCCTTCCACCGGATGCATCCATTCCACGTGCAGCGGTCCGGTGGCTTCCGACAGGTCCACCGTCACCTGTGGCCCAGCCGCCCTCGGCTGGGACTCAATCACCCTCGAGGGCGGGGGTGCTACAGGATGGGGCAGATAGACGAGGTATTCCCGGCCGGGATTGGCCAGGCAAAACTCGGTAGAGGCCAATTCCGAACGCGGCGTCATGGCGGCGAGGTTCATCCGGTCGGCGTACCGCCGCGTATGGCCCAGGGCGCGGCGCAAGGGCTCGAACTGTGGCGAGGCCATCCTGGCCTTGTCTGTGTCGCGGGTATCCTGCCCGCGATTCGAGGGCGGCCTCGGCGCGGCCCGCCGCTGCGCGTCGGACTCGCCACGGGGCTCGCCCAGGATGGTGCCGTCATAAGGGTCCATGAAGATGGGATTGTGGCCGCGCAGGAAACTGCGCCAGACCCAGCCATGTGTGCCGCCGACGCCCCAGATGTGGTCGGTGTCGAGCAGGCTGACCTTCTTCTGGTCCCACGCGGGCGCAGGGTCGCGATAACCGTCCTGGCTGCCGGGCGAGAGCCAGTCCGCGGGGCTCTGGAGCATCGTGGCGACCCGCTCGCCGCCGTGACCCGTGATGCCGACCGGGTGCTGCTTGGGCCTGGTCCGCTGGTAGTCCTGGACCGTCCGGACCACCCACCAGTTCCATTCCTTGTCCCCGCCTTCGTTGGCCACTTCGTAGAGCACGTTGTCCAAGTCGTTCAGCGTGTCCACGACCTGGCGGATGTAGGCAGCCTGGAGCTTGTTGGCCTCGGGGTTGCCCAAGGCATGGACCCGCCCGCTCAAGGCGTCTGCGCCCGCGATTTGGAGGCCGTTGATGTTGTTGGCGGGGTTGAACGGGTGCGACCGCCAGGCCCAGCCGTCCTCGGTGCCCTTGCGCCGGTTGCCGTGCATCAGGCCCCAGCCCTCGAAGAACATCACGCCCACGTAGATCCCGCGCTCGCCCGCCGCCGTCACGCGCGACCGCAGCCGCTCGAAGTACGCGGGCTCGTATTTCGTCAGGTCGAACCTGGGTTTGCCGTCGAGCGCCAGGCCCGGCCCGGTCCGCGCCCACGGCAACGGAGCGCAGTGGTGAATGAAGTCCTTGCCGAGCTCGCGGTTGGCCCGGCTGTCCCAGGTGGTCGAGTCCCACGCCCACAGGCGGATGAAGTTGTGGTGATGGCGGTCGAGGAAATTTAGGTAGGCGGCATAGTCGAACTCTTCCGGCGGATCGCTGCGCCCCATGTCCACGAGATTGTTCCAGGTGTGCGCCCCGGTCAGATAGACGGCCCGCCATGAGCCATCCGGACCTTTCGTTCCATCGGTGAAGTACCGCGGATTCTCCGGATGGACGCGCAGCGGCCCGCGCGCAGGACCGGCCTGCGCCATGACGGCGAGCGCGAGCAGTGTTCCCAGGCAGATGCGACTCGTCGTTCCGGTAGCGTGCATGAGGGTTTCCTCCAAAAGGTTCTCTCGGAATCTCCTCTTGATGATCGGGACGCTGCCGCACAGTGGCTGTTGCACGGCCTTGCGACCCAGCACGATGTCATTCGTCTATCCTCTCGATCACCGCCTTGATGGCCGCTTTGTTGGGCCAGATGTCACTCGCGTCGCTACCGCTGTCGAGCAGCCGGCCGTAGATCGCCGCCACGCCGCGCGTCGCCCAGCGCGGGATCTCTTTCAGGATGGCGTCACCTCGACGGTCAGCTCCAGGCCGTCGAGTGCCGCGACCGGGGAGCTTGTCCGGCCGGTCCACCGGCCCGGCAGCGACCCGCCGAACCGATAAACATAGGTGTCGCCCGAGCCGGCGTACCATACCAGGCTCGTGCGCTGCGCGGTCCCGTTCTCATGCGTCCAGAGGCAGCAGCCCTCCACGTCCCACCGGGCCAGACCGGTGGCGGCCCCGGGCGCTTCGATCGGGAAATCGACCCAGTGGTAGAGCGCGACTTTCTTGGAAACCGGTGCGGCTTTCTTGAGATACAGCACCGCGTCCGCTGCAACGGGCACCTGGAACTGCCGGCTTCCGCCGGAGGTGTCGAGGTGTCCCCGGTTCGCAATTGCGCCTGTGGCCGGATCAAACCATTCATATCGATAGACGCCCGGTTCCAACTCCACGGAAAGCGTCTTCTTCTCGTCCGGCTGGTACACGAGATACTCGTGTCCCGGATGCGCCAGGCAGTAGCCGGAGCCGGCCAGGTCCCCGCGCGGCGTCAGCGCGGCCAGATCCATCTTCATCGCATAGGAGCGGGTGTGCCCCATGGCGGCCCGAACTTCCGGCGCTTGCCCATACCACACCACATGTTCCGTGATTTCCGGCAGGAAGTCCATGAACAGGAGGTTGTGGCCCCTCGTGAAGCTCATCCACACCCAAGCCCGGTGGGCTCCCCCACAACCCCAGACATGGTCCGTGTCGAACAGCAGCACTTTCTTACCGTCGGCCGCAGGGATTGTCTCAGGGTTGATGTATCCACGTCCCGCGTAGCCGCCTGGCGATATCCAGTCGGCCG
>VGYL01000315.1 GCA_016872975.1 Planctomycetota bacterium | reverse complement strand
CCCGTGGCCTGGAGAAAGGCGCGGAACTGGGCCACGGTGACCTCAGTGGTGCCCATATCGAAGTCGTAGCCGATCCGGACCTGGTGCACCGGCTTCTCGATCTCGCCCGTCCCCCCCATCAGAGACTCGCCGGCGGGAATCCGGGCGAACTCGAACCGCGCTCCGTGTGCCGTCAAGATGGTGCGACCGGTCGCCGGGTCGGTGCGGACCGGAGTCGGCAGTCGGCCCGTAGGGGCAGGCCCCTGTGCCTGCCCTATCTCCGGGCAACCACGGGGGTTGCCCCTACACCGACTACCGAATACCGACTACCGGCTACTGGCTCAAGGACAATCCGAAAACCGGTGTCGGGCCGGCAGAAGTGATTCAGGCAGCGAGCCCGATATGAGAGCGACAGTTGCCGGGTCGGGCTGAACCAGGACCCGCCGCGCTGCACATGGCGCCAGAGGACCTGCGGCACGACCGGATCGTGCGTCACAGCCCGGCCCTCCGGCGCGGCCGCGCGGTAATCCGGACGCCTCCACGAACGCGCGGAACTGCCGGACCGTCACCTCCGTCCGGCCCAGGTAGAAGGCACGGCCGATCCGAACCTCATGGACCGGTGCCTCATCCGGATCGCCTGTCGTCGACCCCATCAAGAAGCGCCCCGCCGGGATGCGCACCAACTCGAACGTCACCTCACCGACCGCCACGGTCATGGTCGGACCGCCGGGTACATCGGTGGTGTCGGTGGAAGACGCACGCCCCACCAGGCCAGCCAGAAGGAGCAGGGCCCCAATCATCTGAAATCCGCGCGCAGTTCGTGTGTTTCTCATGATCTGATTCTCCGCAATTCGCTGTCGGGGTGGCAGCGTCAAGCGCAGCTTGGCGATGGTCCGCTTCGCGGCCCCCTGCCACTCTGGATTCCTCGGGCCCTGCATGCCCACATGAATGGGGGCAAAACGCTGGGCCAAATCATCAATTGTAAATCGTCAATAATCAATTACAGGGGCCGCCCGTAGACTTCGACCTCGATGTAATGGTTGAGGTCGTCGTGGGTGTTGCCGTGGCTGAAGAGGCGCACGTAGCGGCCCCGGGCGCCTTTGCCTTCCAGAAGCTTGCCTTCGTACGTTTCGACATACGACAGGTCCCTGCCGGCGCCGAGGCCGAGCGAATTGTCGATGTCGTTGTTGAAGATCGTCTTGACACCGGTTTTGAACGCCGGGTCGTCCGAGACCTGCACAACCACAGCGCGGTACACCCGCGGCCAGCGGTGATAATGCCACACGACGACGGCATAGATGTCGCATCGCTGCTGCAGGTCGATGGTCACATGCTGCGGCCCGGGACTCAACTCCACGTAGCTGCCCTCGGTCGCCTCCTTGTCGCCGTCGGTGATGGCACTGAGATTGCCGATGACCGGCTCCGGATCGCTCGAGGAGACCGGTTTGCCAAGGGCCACGTTGGTCGTGCCGGCGGGCGCCAGGAACGGCGGACGCAGGCCGCGCGGCCGTTCGAGATTCGGCGTCCGCGCATCGCGCGGCGTGCCGGCGAACATGGGTTTCGGCAGCCGGATCTCCACGGGAACCAACCGAAAACCGCTCGGCGGTACCGCCGGCCCCGGCGTGGAGACCGGCACGGGCTCCTCGCCCGGCGTCCCGATCCGTTGCGGCCGGCCGTCGATGAGCGCCGCCGTAGCGGGCACCCCGAGATCGTACACGCTCGCGGGCCCGGACGGCGGATAGCTCATGACCCATTCCTCGCGGGCAAGCGTGCGGCCGGCGCCGTCGCGATGCTCGATGCTGGCCGCGACGGCGCGCCTTGTCCGGGGGTCGGCCCGGACGACCGCCTTGAGCAGGCTCCCGGCCTTGCCCCCGACCGCCAAGCCCGACCCGGCCTTCTCGACCTCGAAGGTCCGGACGGTCCTGCCGTCATACCGCGCGGTCGATTCGCTCACGTCGTCCTTGGCGGCAAAGACCGCAAACACACTCAGCAGGTTCTCCATCGAGCCGGCGCCCACCCCCGGCCCGGCCAGGTCGGACATCAGCACCGCCTTCAAACGCGGGCTGTAGGACAGCTTCTTCGGTCCCTCGGCGTAGTCCCAGCCCACGACGCCGCCGTCGTCCAGCATCCCGTAAGCCTTCTGGGAGGCGAAGTTGTACCAGTGCCGCTCGGTGCGAACCTCGCCGTTCTGGTACCGGCTGACGACGGCGTACAGCCACGGCATCTTCTGCGTGGCCAACCGGACCTGTTGGAAGCTCGCCGGACCCCGGCCGAGGAGACCCCATACGCTCACGGTCGCCGCGATCAGAACGGCCGCCGCAATCGCGAACCGGGAGAACGGGAGACGGAAGACCGAAGACGGACGACGGAGGGGCTCGGCAGACCCTCTTCTGTCTTCTGTCCTCTGTCCTCTGCCATCGGTCCGCTGCCCCCCGGACTGCTCGAACGCTTGCAGCATCTGCCGGCGGAGCCGCTCCCGGTGAGCCGGGTTCGGCTCGGCGTCGATCTTCAAGCCCTGAACCAGTTTTCGAAAGTCGTGTTCGTTTTCGAACATATGTGTCATTCTCCATGTGGCATGGGCTTGCAGCCCATAGATCATCGACAGGATGCCGATGCCACAAAGCTTCACGGGCGAGACGCCCGTGCTACTAGTACCGCATTTCGCAAGTCCTGAGACTATAGAGTAGAGATTGCTTCGTCGCTGAAGCTCCTCGCAATGACATACCTGGGCTCTCTATGTCATTGCGAGCGAGGCTCGCCGAGCGCGGCAATCTACCACCATAGTCGCGGTACTTGCGAAATGTGGTACTAGTCGTCGCGCAGGACGTCCTGGAGCCGCCGGAGCGTCCGGTGCAGCGTCACGCGAATCGTCGCGGGCCGGGCATCCATCACCCGTCCAATCTCGTCGTAGTCCATGTTTTCGAAGAACCGCAGCGTCAGGATGGTCTGATGCTCGGGCTTGAGCTCCTGAATCGCCGCATACACCGTCGGCCAGTCCAGCCGGGACCACGGGGCGGAGCCGCACGCCGGGTCGGTCGAACCGTCGTCCTCGGCACTGCGCTGGACCAGCACGTTGTTCATCAGGCGCTTTCGCCGCATGGTCTTGCGAATATGGGCGTTGGCCTGGTTGGCCGCGATGGTGTAAATCCAACTGCGAAAGTCCTGCTCGGTCCGGCCCTTGAAGTCCCGTATCATGCGGGCGACCGTCAGAAACACCGAGGACGTCACATCCTCGGCCGTGGTCCGGTTGAAGAGCCGGTGCACGCAAAACCGAAAGATCCGGTCGTAATACAGCTCATAGAGCTTCCCCAGCGCCCCGGCCTGGGTCTTCGCCAGGACCACCAAATCATCGTAAGCCGTTTGCTCAACCGGTTTTGCCATAATCGCGACCATTGCAGAGTTTCAATTGCGCCCAGCGCCGCCATGTTACACGCCTCCCCTCCAAAATCCCACAAGAAGCCTGGAAGATAGGTGCCACCCGGACTGCCAGGTCCGGAGGCAAAACCGGCATCACACGGAAGCAATGTGGGGGTACAATAGGCGCCGCTGTGACAGCAGAAGGGTGGAGCCTCTATGGGTGAAAATCCGATTCGCTTCTACGACGATGACGGAACAGAGATCAACCCGGACCTCCTCCCGAAGCCAAGCCTGTGCACGTCCTGCGCGAAGGACGACGATCCCGGTGAAGAGCCCCTGTGCGCCCTGAACCGATTCGATCAGCAGGATGAAGAGGATTTCCCGTGCGGTGCGTACGTTCCCAAGGTACAGGGCTGAGAGCCGATCGGTCACAGCCGTATGATGCGCAGGGCAATGGACTCGGTGAAGGTGGGGCTTGTCAGCCGTCGTATGGCACCGGCGTGGTCGAGGTCCTGGGCTTGCAGCACCACCCCGTCTACGGGATCGATCCATTCGGCCCGCCACCGCCCGGCGGGCAGGTCCAGCGACAATTCGACCGGCGCACGGCCCTCCAGGTATAAAGCGTAGGCTTGGCCCGGGGCGCTGAGAACGCGCGTTACGCCCCCCGGGCTTTGCTTCACGAAGTCGCGATCGGGGCGGAGCTTCGCCAGGTCGAACGAGTGCAGGAACTCGCTGAGGACCTTGAGCTGGCGGCGCAAGGTCGGGCTGCCGCCGCCGGGCGATTGGTTTGTCAGGTCGGTTCCGTCTTCATGGCCGACAGTGAAGCTGTAGTCGAGGCCGTTGAAAAGGCCCCCGCCGCTGAAGAGGAAATTCCAGGCCTGTCGGCGGTAGACCGCGTCGGTCCGGCCGGCGAAGCCGGTCTCATCGTAGCCGATGACCTTTCCCAGCGGAAGATTCCAGGTTGCCGCTTCCGGATAGGCATAATGGAAGTTGACAATGCTGATGCCGGGAGCGAGATCGTCCAACCGGGCCGGCAGGCGGAAGTTCGCGACGTTCTGGCCGATCAGGTGCCGTTGCGGCAGGCGCGACTCCTCCTCGGTGATGATCGTCGCAATCCGCGCCTGCCAGGCGATGGAATCCGCCGTGGTCACCTCGACCGCGTTCGGCCATTTGTACCGGTCCGTCAGGTAGGGGTTGATGACCTCTCCCATGACGTGATTGTCGGCCCAGGGCTCGTTCTGGATCTCGAAGAAGAAGTTGTCGAACTCGTTGAGATCGCGGACCAGCCGGCGGACGAGCCTCTCCTGATAAGCCATGGCCGGGCCGTTGTCGCGGGTGTGGAGCTTCTTCCAGTCGGGCACGGCGAAAGCCTGGAGGTTGTTCTGTGGATGGAACGGATGCACCGCCCACTGCTTGTCCGAATAGGTCGAGCAGAAGAGGGTCACCTCGACGACGATGCCCCGGCGGCCCGCCTCCGTGAGAAAGTCCTTGAGACGGGCGAGGTACTCGGGGCTGAACCGCTCTAGGTCGAACTTGTTGCCGCCGCCGGCATAGCCGGGGGTGTCGCTCCGCGCCCAGGGGGCCAGGAAGCGGCCGGACGCCGGCGCCAGCGTATTCCGCTCGATGCCGAACGCCCCGGCCGGCTCGACATAGCTGCCCACGAAAATCCGCGTGTAATTCATGCCGTCACGTTCCAGCGTTTCCAGGTACTTGCGCCAATCAAAATCCAGGTTCAGCACCGCCCCGTAGTGCTCGGCACTGGTGATGAGCGCGAGCGCTTTGCCGCGCCACTGGAAGTAGTGCGGATTCTCCGGATGCAGGCGGATGGGGAGCGGATCGGCCGCCGTCACTAGACTCGTTATGGTCAGCACCAACCCTGTCAGCATACACCGCATGGGACTACTCATATTCGAATCTCCTTATACAAGTCCGGCTGTCTGCGAGCGGCTGTCAGGTCGCAGCCCAGGAGGAAGGTCTTATCGCAGATGCAAGAGACCATCGGCAAGCTGCGCTGACCGCTGCCGCACGGATTACTGTTCGTTTTGTCTGTACCACTCATCTGTCTGAAATTCGGCAGGCCGTGCGTCAGGGTCCCAGGGGTCGATGCCCAGGGCTTCCAGCCTCTCGAACCAGAGATCCCGCTTGGACTGCGGCAGCTTCGAACCGCAGAATGGGCAGAAGTCGATCGTGACGTAGGATTCACCTCCGTCGTGGACGATGATGCCGTACTCATCGAACTTGAGATCGTAGTAGATCAGAGCATCAGGACAAGCGAAAGAATCCTCGCATTGACCACATTTGTGCTCGACCTGATCGCGCATTCGCTCGCAGCAGTGTCTCACTGTTAGTGCCTATCCGGAGTTGGCCTCAGTCTGGTCATCGCATGATTCGACGTACTCGTGAACATACGCCTATTGTCCCGGCGGAAATCTCTCGCGCAGTCTGGCTGCGAGTTCACGGATCGTTTCGGCGTGCTCGGGCTTGTTTGCGAGGTTCACGTTCTCCTGCGGATCGCTGCGATGATCGTAGAGCTCGTAGACATCGGGCGCGCCCTTCTTGCTCCACCGCACGAAGCGCCAGCGGTCTGTTCGCATTGCCACGCCCTGGTAACCGCCTTTGGGGTACCAACTGCAAGCGGAATCCTTGATGGACGCCTGCGGATGGTCGAGCAACAGCTTGAAGCTCTTGCCTTCCGTGCCGACCGGCGCGGGCAGGCTGCAGAACTCGGCCAGAGACGGGTAGATATCCACGAACTCCACGAGCGCGTCGCACTTGGCGCCCCGGTTCCTTTGACCCGGCAGGGCCACGATCAGCGGGGCCCGAGTGGCGCCTTCGTAGTTGTTGTGCTTGCCGCCCCACCAGCCGTGCTCGCCCATATAGTAGCCGTGGTCGCCCCAGAAGATCACGAGCGTGTTCTGCTCCAGGCCGGTCTCAGCGAGCGTATCCAGCAGACGGCCGACTTGGGCGTCGATAAAGCTGACGGCGGCCAGGTAGCCGTGCAGGCATTGACGCCCGAACTCGGGTGTGATCTTGCGGTCCTTCGGTACGTTGCCGTACCAGTAGAAGTCCTCACCCGTGCGGGCGGCAAAGTTCGGCGCATCCTTGGGCGGATATTGATTGTCCGGCAAGGGAATATCCTGCGGGTTGTAGAGGTCCCAATACCGCCTGGGCGCGACCCAGGGCACGTGGGGATTGTGGAAGCCGACCGCCAGAAAGAACGGCTGCTCGGGCCTTTTTGCCAACTCCCGTAAAGCAGCCACGCCCTCGCGTCCGATGTCGCCATCCGAGAGCGCCTCATCCGGCACATCCGGCGCTTCAAACGCCGGCCCGGCGTAGAATGCCATTCCCTGCCCTTTGGCGGGGATCGCCTTTCCGGCCGCCTGCATTTCCTCACGGTACTTGCGCACGGCGGCCTCCCCTTCGGGACCGTAGCGCGGCTTCCTGGACTGCCAGGAGGGTACGCTCCAGGACGGCGGGTCATCGATCCCGACATGGTAGACCTTGCCCAGACTGCGGGTGAAGTAGCCGTGATTCTTGAAGTGCTGCGGCAGCGTGACGATATCAGGCATCGTCTCCCGCAGGGCCGGCCCGATTGTGAGGATGCGCGTCGTCGAGGGATACCGGCCGCTCAGCAGCGAGATCCGCGACGGGCTGCATAACGCCTGCTGGCAATAGGCCCGCGCAAAGACCATGCCGCGTGCGGCCAGCCGGTCGACGTTCGGCGACTGCACCAGCGCATCGCCATAGCAGCCCAACTGCGGCCGCAGGTCGTCCACCGCGATAAACAGAACATTGAGCCGCTTGTTGGCCGCCGCGCGTGCCGCCGAGCCCGGGCACGCTGCCCCCAGCGCAATCGCTGCCGCCCCCGCCGCTTGCCGCAGGAATCCCCTTCTGCTGATCCGATCCACCATCGCTCATCCTCCCACATCACGCCGGGACCCGCAAAGGCAGGGACACGATGACCCTGACCGAGCGTGTATGCTATCCTGAGGGCGACTCACATTCAACTGATCTTCTTCGCGCCTGCGCGGCCAAGGCCCCCTCCGGAAAAGGGGACATTCTACTTTTCCTCTTGCCCAGCCGAAAAAGTAGAATGTCCCCTTTTCCGGGCGTGT
>VGYL01000314.1 GCA_016872975.1 Planctomycetota bacterium | reverse complement strand
TTGTCACCCGGTCCATGTCAGCGACCTCCAGCGTGACATCTGGGCTGAGGAACGCAATGCCGTACAAGAATCGGCCTTGGATTGTCGTTTTCGCAAGAAAGTCTTACCAATATCATGAGGTACGACCGGAGAGTGTCGTTATCCCGTAACCGGATGCCCCCGCGGCCCGGTTCGAAACCGGGTAACACTCCTGCCGGGTGGCTACGCAGGGCCGGCGTCCTCTTTTCCATCGATGTCCCGCACCCGAAGCCACTGCCCACGTACGACCCTTGCCCGGCCCGTGCCGGGCGTCTGCCGGCAAGGAGTTGTGCCAGGTTCGTACATGGGTGTCATCAACTTCGGGGGGGTAGAACCATGGGGCTGTTGTCGTGGTACGCGGCGGTGGCCGCGAGTGGGTCTCTTCTGACGGCGTTGCAGGTGGCGCCGGGGACTCAGGGCGATCCGCTGGACCGGCTGCTCGACGCCATTGCCCTGGTCGAGAGCCGCCACAACCCAGCAGCCACAGGTGACAACGGCCGGGCCGTCGGCGTGTACCAGATCCATCCCGCGTACTGGGCCGACGGCACGCGGATTCTGGGCGTGGACTGGGATTACCGCCAAGCCCGCGACCCGCACAAGGCCCGGCAGATCGTGCGGGCCTATCTGCGCCACTACGGCGGCGGCCGGCCTCTGCTCGATCTGGCCCGGATCCACAACGGCGGCCCGCGGGGTCACGAGAAAGCCGCGACGCTGGCGTATGCCCGCAAGATCGAGCTGGCCCTCAACCAGGGCGAACGCGAAGTCGTTCCACGACACCTCCTGCATGTCGTTGCGAGCGCAGCGAAGCAATCTCCCACGCCACGACGGGTGGCAGCGGCAAGGCCGTAGGCTTTGCGCAGGCCTTGCCGATGGCGACGGGCGAAACCATCGGCAAGCTCCGAAGACTCCGCTTGCCGCTGCCACCCAACCACGTTTTGCGACTTTGCGTTCGCCCTGGGTCCTCCACGACCGGCTCCGATCCTACGGGAGGGCCAGCTTGGGGCCCTGAGGCTCCAGGGCCTGGGTCAAGGGCAGGCGGGCGAGGGTCTCCTGGGCAAGGGCCAGGTACTCCGCGGCGCCCTTGCTGCCGGGGGCGTAGGTCAGGATGCTCTGGCCTTTGCCGGGCGCTTCGGCCAAGGCCACGGTCTTATGGATCACCGTGTCGAAGACGAGCGGCCCGAAGAGCTTTCGCAGGCCCTGCTCGACCCGCTTGCTCAGGGCGGTGCGGTTCTCCATGAACGTCAGGAGCAGGCCCAGCGGCCGGACGAGGCAGGGATGGAAGCGGGTGCGCAGGACCCGCATCGTGTCGAGCAGGCGCTTGAGGCCGTCGAGGGCGTAGAAATGGGCCTGCACGGGCACGATCACCTCGGTGCCGGCCACGAGGGCATTGAGCATGAGAATGCCGAGCGAGGGAGAGCAGTCGATGAGGCACAGGTCGTACCGGCGCCCAACGCCGCGCAACTGCTCGCCGAGGATCAACTCCTTGCCCGGCACATCCCGCAGCGAGAACTCCGCCCCGGCCAGCAGGATGTTGCTGGGCAGCAGGTCCAACTGCGGAACGCGGGTCTTGACCGCGAGGGCCGACACCGGGAGATAGCCCTCCGTCAGGGCGTGGTAGGCGGTCTTGGCGAAGCGGTTAGGGTCGTAGCCCAGGCCGAGCGTGGCGTGGCCCTGGGGGTCGAGATCGACGAGCAGGACCCGGTGTCCCAGCGTGGCCAAGGCCGCCGCCAGATTGATCGCGGTTGTCGTCTTGCCGCAACCGCCCTTTTGATTCGCCACTGCTATGATCTGCATGGACAGAGAAACACCGAGCCGCACCGACGGGATTCGATTCTCTTGCGCCAGATGCTCACGTCACCTGTGCACGGCCTATTATACTCCGCCGGGAGCCTCCGATTCAAGCGGAAACGTGGCGAACGCCGGAGGGGCGATAACATCCGGCTTGCCTGTGCCGATGTCAGGATGTCCTCAGAGGGTGTGTGAAAAGGGTGGCATCGTCAAGGCCGGTAGGCCTTGGCGATGTCCGGCGCACGGGGAATCCGCCATCGCCAAGCTCCGAAGAGGGTTCCCAATCGCGATAAATCGCGATTGGGAGCCCATCCTCCGCTTGACGATGCCACCCGGAGAAGGCTGGCTTCTCACACACCCTCTCAGGTTGTCCGGGTCCGTGGCGGCCTCCTCTCGTTCCCGGTTCTCGGCTGGTGACCGGAGGAAAAACGTCGGGACAAGCACAGCCGTGGGACGAAATCGCCGAAGAAAGGGCGGGCCCGCGCCGGACGACCGTGTCTGTCGGGGAGACCGTCAGCCCCGGCCGCCGTCCCACGCCGGACGCCCAACGGGAAGGATGGACATGACGCGCATGTTCTGCACGCTGAAGGAAGCTGCCCAGACGCTCCAGGCCAGCGAGGACCAGGTCAATGCCCTGCTGGAACAAGGCCTGCTCCAGGAATTCCGGGAGGGGCCTCACCGGCTTGTCCGGGAAACCGAGGTTGGCGCCCTGGCGCAGAAGCGAAGACGCCACCGCCCCGCGCAACCGCCGGTCCCGCGACTCTCTCCCGCCGCCGCCCGGTCGAAGGCAAACCGCCCCGCCTCCTCCCGGCGCCCCCGTACCGTCAAGGCGGCCGCGCCTCCCCCGCGATCCGACCCGCCCGCGAGCGACGCCCGGAGAGCGGCCCGACAAGAACCGCGAATCCGGAATTGCGCTCCCAGGAGAGAGAACCCCGTCCCGGCAGGTCCGAGACAACTCGCCGCTTCCCTGCCGGCGGCCCGCGCCGTGGAACGCCTGTCCGTGCGGCAGTGGTTCTGGATGGGCCTGGTCCAGGATCGTCCGGCGGTCATCGCCCTGTTATCGGGCCTCATCCTGCTGCTTCTGGCGGCCCTGGTCGCCGGCTTGTGCTTCGCGGCCGACCAGGCCGTCTTCCGATAAAAGCACCACATTCCAAACAAATTCCAATGACCAAAAGGGAAGATAATTCATAAAGGGAGGGCCCGCTCCGTGGTCTTGGTCATTGGAATTTTGGATTTGGAATTTGGTGCCTGGAATTTCCGCGCTTCCCGCATTCGGGCCCGGTGGGACTCTAATCCTCTCAAGCGGCCTCTCCGTCCAACCGATAAGGACGCTGAAAGAGAGGGTCATCGCATGAAGACGATCGCAGTTGTGAATCAGAAAGGCGGTTGCGGCAAGACCACCACCGCCGTGAATCTGGCCGCCGCGCTGGCGGAGCAGGGCAAGACCGTGCTGCTGCTCGATCTCGATCCGCAGGCCCACGCCACCCTCGGCTTCGGCCACGATCCCGACGATCTGAAGCAGACGGTGTACGAGGCCATCACCCGCCCCCAGCTCAAGTTCACGGACGTCCTGCTGCCGACGACGCAGGAGCGGTTGCACCTGGCGCCGTCCAGCGTGATGCTGGCCAGTGCGGACGTGGAGCTGGCCCGTGTCCCGAACCGGGAGCTGGCCCTGGGCCGCGTCTTGCGAACGGTTCGGGACCAGTTCGATCTGTGCGTGATCGACTGTGCGCCTTCGTTCGGAATTCTGACCATCGGCGCCTTGGTCGCCAGCAGCGACGTCATCGTGCCGGTGCAGGCCCACTACTACTCCATGGAAGGACTCCGCCGCGTGCTGGAGACCATCCGCCTGATCCGCGCCCGCTTCCACCACTGTTCCGCCGAGAATCTGCGCATCCTCCTGACCCTCGTGGAAGACCGGACCACGCTGAGCAAGCAGATCCAACTGCAAATCCGCGAGATCTTCGGCGCCCAGGTCTTCCACACGGTGATCCACAACAACGTCCGGCTGTGCGAGGCGCCGAGCGCGGGCGAATCGGTGCTGGAGTACGCACCGCGGAGCCGGGGGGCCCTGGAGTACCGCGCTGTGGCGGCCGAGTTGCTCGGGACGGCCCCGGCGGCCGAGTGCACCGGTCCCCGCGACACGCGTCGCGGCCTCCAGAAGGACCTGTCGGAGTTCTTCGGCGTGCACGCTCCCGCCCGGCCGGCGGCCCCGCAAAAGAGGCAGGTCCCGCCGGAAACCGAGGTCGAGCGTGAGACGGTCCGTGAAGACACGAGCGGGATCGACAGCCTGGGGGGCGACCTGATCGAAGCGTCGTCCGATCCGGGCGAACACGACGACGCCCCTTCCTCCGCCCACGGCAGCGCGGTCTTCACGGAATCCGGCGCGCCGCCGCAAGGCACCTGAGGTCTCCGGTAACCGCGTGACAGCGCCATGGCCAAGATATCCAGAAGCCCGACCACACCGCATGCCGATACGAGCCAGCAGCTTGGGAATCTGCTGGTCCGCCGCAAGCTGATCACCGCGGAGCAGTTGTCCCGGGCCCTCCGCGAGCAACGCGAGAGCGGCGGCCGGCTGGGTGAAGTGCTCGTACGCTTGCAGATCCTGGACGACCAGACGCTGGGCACCGTGCTGGCGGAGCACCTCGCGATGGACTACGTCGAGCTGAACGACCCGGAGGGAATCGATGCCCGGGTCGCCCGGGCCCTGCCGGAGAGCATCGCCAAGCGCTTCTGCCTGATCGCCCTGCGGGAAGAGAACGGCAAGCTCGTGACGGCCATGGCGGACCCCCTCGACGTGGTCGCGATCGACACGGTCATGCTGAAGATGCAGCGTCCGATCCGGCCGGTGATCGGCTCGGCCGGCGCCATCCGGCGGGCCATCGAGATGGTCTATCACGGCTCGGACGTCGAGGAGCGCCAGCTCCGGGACCTGGTGGCGGTCGAGAACGATACGGCCGTCGATCCGGAGGACCACGTCACCGTCGAGGAACGGGCCGAGGCGGAGACCGGGGGCGAGGAGGCGGCCAATCAGGCGCCGGTCATCCGGTTCGTCGATCTGCTGTTGCGGCAGGCGGTCAAGAACCGGGCCAGCGACATCCACCTGGAGCCCCAGAGCGACTCGACGGCCGCCCGGGTGCGCGTGGACGGGCTGCTGCGGGAGGTCGTGCCCCCGCCCAAGAAGATGCATGCGGCGGTGGTGGCGCGGATCAAGATCCTCGCCCAGATGAACATCGCGGAGCGCCGGCTGCCGCAGGACGGGCGGTTGCGGATCAAGGCCTCCGGCCGCGAGATCGACGTGCGGGTCTCGACCCTGCCTACTATCTACGGGGAGAAGGTCGTTCTGCGCATCCTCGATGCCACGGCGGTGACGCACGATCTGAACCGGCTGGGCATCGAGCCCACCGCCCTGCTGCAACTGAAATCCATGCTCGCGCGGCCGCACGGGATTCTCATCGTCACGGGCCCGACCGGCAGCGGCAAGAGCACCACCCTGTACGCCGCGCTGAACTATCTGAGGAACCCGGCCGTCAATATCACCACGGTGGAAGACCCGGTCGAGTACCGCCTGGCCGGCATCAACCAGATCCAGGTCAAGCCCGAGATCGGCCTGGATTTCGCCCGCTGCCTGCGGGCCATTCTCCGGCAGGACCCGGACATCATCCTGATCGGCGAAATCCGCGATAAGGAGACCGTCGAGATCGCCATCAAAGCCTCCCTGACCGGACACCTCGTGCTGAGCACCTTCCACACCAACGATGCCCCCAGCACCATCAGCCGGCTGACGTACATGGGCATCGAGCGGTACCTGCTGTCGTCGACGCTGAATCTGATCGTGGCCCAGCGGCTCGTCCGCCGGGTCTGCGAGGCCTGCAAGGAACCCGTGGACGTGCCCGAGGACACCCTGCGCCGGTTGAAGGTGAACCGGGCGGACGCGGCCGGCGTGGTGTTCTACCGGGGCAAGGGCTGCCCTGCCTGCGGCAAGACCGGCTACCACGGCCGGATGCCCATCTTCGAGTTCCTGGCCGTGGACGAGGACATCGCCGAGCGGATCACCGCCGGCCAGAGTGAGGCCCAACTCCGGGACGCGGCCCGCCGCAGGGGCTACGCCGATCTTCTGGAAAGCGGCGTCCGCGCGGTCTTCCAGGGATTGACGACGGCTGACGAAGTCATCCGCGTCGCGTCCATGGGCGAAGGATAAACTGGAAAGAAAGTAGAAAGTAGAAAGGTAAAAGGAAGAAGCAAGTAAAAGGGAGGAGGGGGAAAAGGCAAATAGTGAAGACTGGCGCCCCCCCCGCCGGGGTAGGTGCCTCTTTCCTTTTGCCTTTCTACTTTTTACTTTTTACTTTCTTCGGAGAGCCCTCGGATGAGAAGTTATACGTATGTGGCCCGCGACGCGCGCGGCATCCGGCGTGACGGCATGCTGGCAGCCAACTCCCCCCAGGAGGCTCTGGAGGTGCTGCACCATCGCCAGCTCACTCCCGTGGGGATTCAGGAGACCCTTGTCAAGGGCGCCGCCAACCGCAAGTCCGCCCGCGGCCGGGTCAAGTCCGCCGACCTGGCCGCCGTCTGCTGGCAGTTGAGCACGATGCTCGAGGGCGGCATGAGCATCACCACCGCACTCGATATCCTCGCGGAGGATGCGGAGAACCTGCAGCTCCGCCAGGTCCTGCAGGAGGCACGCGCCCACGTCAGCGAGGGGCGCCTCCTGTCGGAGGGTCTGGGGCGCTTTCCCAAGGTGTTCAATCGGCTCGCCCTCGCCATGATTGTCGCGGGGGAAACCAGCGGCGACCTCGGCCAGGCCCTGCGCGCCCTGGCGGAGCACTTCGACAGCCGGGATCGGATCGCCAGAAAAATCCGGGGCGCCACCGCCTACCCGATCTTCGTGGTCACGCTCATTACCGTCATCGTCATCGGGATCATGACCTTGATCGTTCCGCGCTTCCAGATCATCTTCGAGCGGCTGGGCGGCCGACTACCGGCCTTCACGCGCGGGTTTATGGGGCTCTATGCCATATTGTGCGACAATATCCTGTACTTCCTGGTCGCCGCCGCCTTGACGGTGGGTGCCGGGGTGCTGCTGTCCCGCACCCGGGGCGGCCACCGCTTCTGGAGCCGGCTCCTATTGCGCCTGCCCCTGTTCGGCAAGCTGTTCTGTGAGTCATTTCTCGCCATGTTCTGCCGCACGATGGCCACCCTGCTGGAAGCGGGCGTGCCGATCCTCGACACCCTGGAGATCCTGCGAGGCACGACCGCCAACGACGTGATCGTCTCGGCCCTGGCGCGGGTGAAGCAACACGTCACGGGCGGCTCCAATGTGGCCCTGGGCATGGCCGCCGCCGGGTTCTTCCCCAACATGGTCGTCAAGATGACCCAGGTCGGCGAGGAAAGCGGCGATCTGCCCGCGATTCTGCGTAAGACCAGCGACCATTACGAGCGCCGGATCGCCTCCAGCATCGAGGCGATGACCAGTCTGCTGGAGCCGATCATGATCACTACGATCGGCGCCATCGTCCTGGTCGTCGTGATCGCCCTATATCTGCCGATCTTCACCATGTCGGATGTACCGCATTGATGAATCCGGAAAACACCCGCCGGAAGAAGCCCGCGAGCGGCCGGCGGTACGATGCCGGAGAAGCGTGTAAAGTTATACCCA
>VGYL01000313.1 GCA_016872975.1 Planctomycetota bacterium | reverse complement strand
AACAGGAGGTTATGAAAATGTCACCCCGTAGCCTTATTGGCGTTAAGGCGCCGAAGTGACATTCCCGTATCTCATTGTTTCATAATGACTTACGACTACTGCGGTCCCACAAGATAGCGTTGTAGTATTAGGATCGTAAGGAACGGAAACATGCCCGTAATCAGTCGGTTCTTCGGGATCGTAATCTTCATGTTCTGGCGCGAACATGCACCGCCGCATTTCCATGCCAAGTACCAGGATCAGGAAGTCACTGTCGAGATCGAGACCGGACGAGTCGCCGGGACAATGGTGTCCCGGGCGGTCTCGCTCATACAAGAATGGCGTGAATCGCACAGAACCGAATTGCTGGAAGACTGGAGACGTGCCGAGCAGAAGAAATCCCTCAGGCGTATCGCGCCATTGGAGTGAAACATCCTATGTTCTTACATGTGAGAGAGGCAAGATACCTCCGTGACTACGTGATTTGGCTCCGGTTCAACGATGGGGCTGAGGGAGAGATCGACTTGGAGGGCGAGTTGGAGGGTGAGGTCTTCGGCCCTCTGCGAGATAAGGAGTTGTTCCGCAGGTTCCGCGTCGATCCGGAACTCCAGACCATCGTCTGGGAGAATGGGGCCGACTTCGCCCCCGAGTTTCTGTATGAAAACATGAGAGTGTTGGCGTAGACGCGAGCAGTAGGGTCTACCGACCTTGGCCGTCTCTATCAAGGTGGTAGTGAGCGAGCTTCGGGATCGCCTCGCGGGCCAGATCGAAGTAATGCTCGTCCACTTCCACTCCGATGCTCTCGTAACCGCCGGCCTCGGCCGCCGCGAGCGTCGAGCCGGCGCCGGCGAAGGGGTCCAGGATCAGCCCCCTTCCCAGTGGGAGAACGGCACGCACGAGCGGCCGCAGAAAGGCCTGGGGCTTGAGGCTCGGATGCGGGGCCAAGTCGCGTTCCTTCTTTCGCGTGGGGCCGGAAGGTATGACATCGCCGAACGGCCTGCCGCGCGAAGGCCGGCGAAATCCGCCGGTGCCCCACTTCCGCAGGTTGTCCTGGACCCGGCCTTCGAGCGGCTTGCGGTAGATCAGCCAGGGCTCCCACATCGAGCGCGGCATGACGCTGACTTCCGGGAACTCGTCATGCGCCGACTTGGGCCGGTCCCCGCCGCGCAGGGTCATGGTCAGGCGGATCACTTCCCCCCGGCGTTCGAGACCCGCGTCCGCCATAGCCCCGGAGACCAGGTAGGACAGAAGCGGATTGGACGCGACCACCACGTGCGCCCCGGGAACGAGCTTGGGCAGCAGAAGGCGTGCCCAGATGCCGAAGAACGTCCTGAGGGCGGCAAGCTGTTCCTGTGTCAGTGTCGTGAAGCGGGGCAAGGGAGACCGCCGGTGCCCGTCAAACGACGGCGGAATCCGCCAGACTCCGCCCTTGCCGCTGCGGAGCTTGGCCTGCTGCTGCGGCGTGTACTCATGCAGTCCATACGGCGGATCCGTGACAACCGCATGAATCGTGTTGTCTTCCTGCCGCCGGATCCAGTCAAAACAGTCCGCGTGGTAGAGCGTCGCCTTCCCAATGCAAACCGGCTCCCGCCATTGCTGCGCGGCCGGGGACGGCCTCTGCATTCCTTCCGTCGCCCTCTCCGCCAGCGTGTAGCAGCCGCGTGTCTCGCGCACGAATAGTGCCGGCGTGTTCAAGCGAAGATACGAGCGGATGGAAGAGGTCGGCATCTCTCCCATCGTCTGGCGCACCCGCTCCTGGATCTCTTTGACCGAGAGCGGCCGCGAAGCCCATGACATCACCTGCAAGATGGCATCCCGAACCCGTCCCGGCGCACAGCGTGTCTGTGGTTCGTCCATGGTCGCCCAGGATAGACGTCGGGACGTCTTTTGTCCAACGGAAACGGGCCCGTGCGATCGACCTGAGATCACATTGACAAGGTCCTGTACTCCCGCGTAGACTGCACCCCTATGGTGGCTATCGTGGAACAGAGAAAGACAGCCCTGGCGGAACTCTGCCGTCAGTACCGGGTGGAACGGCTCTATGTATTTGGGTCGGCCGTGTCGGATCACTTCGATGCCGAGCGCAGCGATCTCGATTTCCTGGTGCACTTTCGCGACCGGGCGCCCACGGGCGACTACGCCGACCGCTATCTGGGATTTGCCGAGGCTCTGGAGCAACTCTTTGAGCGGCCGGTCGATCTGCTGACCGAGGAGTCGATCCGTAATCCTTTCTTCCGTCGCGAGGTGGAATCCACGCGGCAACTGCTGTATGAACAACTCAGTGTGGGAATTGCTGTCGGAAAACCGTAAGGAATTGACGTGTGGCGAGCGATCGTCTGAGCACGAAGAAAGAGGTGGACCGGCAGTTGATTCGAAAGCTCCAAGACCGTATCGCCGATCTGGCTATCGGCCACTCTACTCTTCGAAACCAAGGTGCCAAGGAAGTCGCCCCGAACGCGCGGAGGCTTCTGAGAACGATCAAGCTTGGTCGATACCGGTGCAAGAGCCGGATGGGCACTCAGGTAATTCACCTTGACCTGCTGTATTGGCGGAATAGCAAGAGGAAATCTCAGAGCTCCTCCCATCGCGAGACAACAAGAAAACGCGCTTCACGTCGGTGAGGGTCTCAGCCGGTCGTACGACGCATATCGGACTTCAGCATACGATTGACTACAGTAGATACGTCGCACCGTTTCTTCTTCGCAACGTCTTCCACGAAGCGTCGAACGTCCGAGTCCAGGTAGACCGGCAGATTGTGTTTCCCTTCAGGGCTGTAGAATTTGCCCCGCTCACCTTTGGCAAAATCGTATTCGCGTTTCATTTGCGCGTCGGCTCCCAGTATTGCTTGATTTCACGTCGTGTAGCCTTGCGGCTTGAGATGATACGAATCTGAACGGTGGTAGGGTCGATTTGCTTGAACGTATGACAGACCACCAAAACCGCCCCAACCCCCGATAACCCAAGCGTAATCCATCGATCCTCCGGCTCACTGTGTCCTTCATCATAGAGAGAAATCGCTCTCGGATCGCGAAAGACGGCAACGGCCTGCTCAAAGCTGACTCGGTGCTTCCGTCTATTGAGTATGGCCTTCTTTGGATCCCAGTCAAAATTGAACTCCACGGCACTATCCTTTCGCAGTCAAGCCCTTGGACGTCCTCATTGTAGGGCTCCTGCATCGTCCCGGTCAAGGCAAACGGCCACCCAGATTCGGACGGTCAGACCGCGATGAGCCGACTTCTCCCCATGTCAAGACTTCCAACGAGAAGCGAGTGTGTGCTATAATTCCGCGCCGCTGGGGTATTGTGGTTTCAGGATGACAAATGAGAGGCATTCGATGAAGCAGCTTCTGGTCGTTTGGCCCGCCTTGGGGCTGTTGGTCTTGGGCGGGGGTTGTGCGGGGGGGCGGGGCGAGGGGCCGTTTGCGCGGTTTGTCGAGGGGCATGTGGCCCGGGTCGAGCCGCTGGCGGCGCGGGCGAATCGGGTGTACTGGGAGGCGGCCACGACGGGTAAGACCGAGAAGTTCGAGGAGCTCAAGGGGCTGCAACTCCAGCTTCGGCGGATCTACAGCGACGCGAACGATTTCACGCGGATCAAGAGGTTCGACGAGTCCAAACAGATTCGCGAGCCCCGGCTGGCCCGGCAGTTGGACAAGCTCTACTGTGCGTACCTCCAGAACCAGATCGAGCCCGACCTGCTCCGGCGGATCGTGGAGCTGGATACGAAGGTCCAGGAGAGCTACAACAACTACCGCGCCACGCTCGACGGCCGCAAGGTCACGATGAGCGACATCTATACGAGCCTCACGACCGAGAAGGACAGCGCCAAACGCGAGGCCGCCTGGCGGGCCAGCAAGCAGGTCGGCGATATCGTCATTGAGGACTTCCTCGCCCTGGTCCGTCTCCGCAACCAGGCGGCTCGGAAGCTCGGGTTCGACAATTATCACACGCTGGCCATCATCACCGGCGAGCAGAACCCAATGGACCTGGACGTCATTTTCGAGCAGCTCGACTGGCTGACGCGCGGGCCGTTTGCCCGCCTCAAGAAGGACCTGGATGCGATCCTGGCCCCGAGCTACGCGATCGCGCCGAGGGACCTGATGCCCTGGCACTACCACGACCCCTTCTTCCAACGGACGCCGCTCGTGTACGAGCTGGACCTGGACCAGTATTACAGGGGGCGGGATATCAAGGAGCTGGCACAGGAGTATTTCGCGGGCATCAGCTTGCCTGTGAACGATATTCTGGCCCGCAGCGATCTGTACGACCGCGAGGGCAAGTACCCCCACGCCTTCAGCCACGATGTGGACCGCCGCGGCGAGGTCCGCGTCCTGGCCAACCTGCAGGACACCGAGCGGTGGATGGAGACCCTCCTGCACGAGCTGGGCCACGCGGTCTACAGCAAGTATCACGACCCGAACGAGCCCTGGCTGCTGCGCGAGCCGGCCCACAGCTTCACAACCGAGGCGGTGGCCATGCTCTTCGGCCGGCTCAGCCGCAACGCCGCCTGGATGCAGAAGATGCTGAACCTCTCGGACGAGGAAACCGCCCGGATCCAGCGGGTCAGCGACCGGTACCTGCAATTCCAGCAGATCCTCTTCGTCCGCTGGGCGCTGGTGATGTACCAGTTCGAGAAGGCCCTGTACGCCGACCCGGACCAGGACCTGAACCGCCTGTGGTGGGACTTGGTGGAGAGATACCAACTGCTCCGCCGTCCGCCCGGACCGCCCGACGCAGGCTGGGCCTCCAAGCTGCACTTCACCACCGCGCCGTGTTACTACCACAACTATATGCTGGGCGAATTGCTGGCCTCGCAATTGCATCATCACCTCGTTTCCCGCGTTTTGCAGCTTGAGTCCGACGAAGGTCTCAGTTATGTTGGCGACGAGCGTATCGGCCGGTATCTGCGCGAGCAGGTCCTCGGCCCCGGCGCCCGGCTGCCATGGGAAGAGATGATTACCCAAGCCACGGGCGAGCCGCTGTCGCCCAAGTATTTCGTCGAGCAGTTTGTGAAATGACAACAAGATGAAGAGGGCCACAGAGGACACAGAGCACACAGAGCAAGAAAGCGAAGGTAAGAAGAGAGGGTAAGCACACGCTCGGACCTTCTTGCTTTCCGACGATTCTATCCCGGCCTTCTTCTCTGTGATCTCTGTATCCTCTGTGGCAGAAGAAGTCGGTGGGGCACGCCTCACCCTGTTATCTACGTGAGCCAATGATCTATCTGATCTCCATTCTCGTGTATCTCTTCGTATTGGCCGGGATCGGGGTCTACAAATCCCGGCAGGTCAAGACGCAGGCGGACTTTTCGGTCGCGGGCCGGTCGCTGTCGCCCTGGATTCTCGTGTGTACGATGCTGGCCGCCTGGATCGGGACCGGCTCGATCGTGGGCAACGCGGGCAAGACCTACGACAGCGGTCTGGCCGCCCTGATCATCCCGCTGGGCAGCGTCATCGGGATGATGCTGCTGACCCGCATCGCGCCGCGGGCCCGCAGCTACGAGGCCTATTCCGTCCCTGAAATCATCGGCTTACGCTACGGTCAGGCGGCCCGGATGCTGGCGGTGTTCGCCCTGGTGCTCGGCAGCCTGATGACTCAGGCCCAGCGAGCGCCGGCCAACGACGCCGCACTCCAGACTCCGGGTTCCGCGTGAGACATGTTTCCGAGGGGAATCTACATTCATAGGAGAGAGCAGCTCAAGCGCCGGATGGAGTCCGGGCTGATCCTGCTGTCGGGCAACGAGGAGTCGCCCAGGAACTTCGCGGCCAATCCGTATCCCTTCCGGCAGGACAGCACGTTCCTCTACTACTTCGGGCTCGACCGGCCCGGCTTGGCCGCTGTCATGGACCTCGACGAGGGAACGGAATGCCTGTTTGGCGACGATCCGACACTTGACGAGATCGTCTGGACGGGTCCCCAGCCGCTGCTGCGCGACCTGAGCGAACAGATCGGCGTCACGCAAACCGCTCCGAGCGAGCAGTTGGAGCAAGTGCTCCGGCAAGCCGTCCGGCAAGGAAGGACCATCCACACCCTGCCGCCCTACCGGCCGGGACATTGCCGTGGCGAGGGCATCTTGCCCTTGCGTGTCGCGGGCATCCTGCCCGCGGTTCGAGGGCGGCCTCGGCGCGGAGCGCCGCTGCACGTCGGGCTCGACACGGAAGACAAGGGCGGGACGCCCTCGCCACGACAGTCGGGGTGCATCGGGCCTTCAGAGCCACTCATCCGCGCCATCGTGGCACAACGGTCCATCAAGTCGCCCGAGGAGATCGAGCAGATCGAAGCGGCGTTGGAGATCACGCACCGGATGCAGACCACGGCCATGCAACTGGCCCGGCCCGGCGTCTTCGAGTACGAGGTGGCCGGAGCGATGGAAGGCATCGCCCTTTCCAGCGGCGGACGACTGGCGTACCCCTCCATCTTCTCCATCCGCGGCGAGATCATGCACAATCCTCACTACGGCAATCGTCTCAAGGCCGGCGACATTGCGGTCAACGATTCCGGGGCCGAATCCGCCCTCCACTACGCCAGCGATCTCACGCGAACGATTCCCGTCGGGGGCCGGTTTTCGTCGAGGCAGAAGGAGATCTATTCCATTGTTCTGACCGCCCAGGAAAAGGCCATCGCCGCCGCGGCACCGGGTGTCGAGTGGCGCGAGGTCCATCGCCTGGCAGCGGTCCTCTTGATGGAAGGGCTCAAGGAACTGGGCCTTGTCATGGGCGACCCGCAGGAGGCGGTGGCGGCGGGGGCACACACGCTGTTCTTCCCCTGCGGCGTCGGTCATATGCTCGGCCTCGACGTGCACGACATGGAGCCCTTGGGCGAGGATTACGTCGGCTACACCGACACGATCCAACGGAACCCCGAGTTCGGCTGGCGGTCCCTGCGTCTGGCCAAACCTGTCGAGCCGGGCTTTGTCGTCACGGTCGAGCCGGGCATCTACTTCATGCCCGAATTGATCGACCGCTGGCAGGCCGAGGGCAGACACCGCCAGTTCATCGATTACGGCAAGCTCGAAACCTACCGCCACTTCGGCGGCATCCGCATCGAAGACGACATCCTGATCACCCCGGACGGCTGCCGTGTCCTGGGCCCGCATATCCCCAAGGCCATCGCCGAAGTCGAGGCCCTGACGGCGTAGTCCTTCAGGTCCTTGCGGTCCCTTCTTATGAATCTCGACGAGCAAATTCGATAACGTGCGGAGGCGCCTGCTGCCGGCGCTTTCTGGCGTTCGGAGTTCCGCCTTATGAGTTTTGACGAACAACTTCGGTAATGGCCGCGCGGGCCGCTCTGGGCGTAGGTCGTGCGTCCTCGCACGACATCTTCGGCGAGCGGGGACGCTCGCCCTACGAAGAGCGCCCGTGGCCGGGCTCTGATTACCGAACTTGCTCGTCAAAACTCATTAGGCGGGTCGAACAGTCCGACGTTCCGCTTCTTCCACGTTCATAGGAGGTGGAGCCGGCTGCGCCGGAAGACCCTCAGACCCGCCTAATAATACAACGCTATCTTGTG
>VGYL01000312.1 GCA_016872975.1 Planctomycetota bacterium | reverse complement strand
TCGCTCTTCCGGCCTTTCACAGCATTCCCTCCACAATGGACGGCCACTGCCGAAAGCTACCACGCTGGGGTTACCGTACCACAAACGGCACCGACAAGCAAGCGCGCCGGAAAAAAATCCAGAGCAATCGCAGGTTCGACGAGGAAGCCGTTTGGAGTTCCGCCTTATGATTCTTGACGAGCAAGTTCGGTAATGGGTAGGGTGGGGCTTGCCCCACCGCTTTCCTTGGGTCCGGCTTCCCGGTGGGGCAAGCCCCACCCTACAACCACACGTTGCCTGGCGCGAGGCACATCGGCGAAACGACGGGTGCGGCGCAATTACCGGTTCTGTCCGTCAAAACTCATTAGGCGGGTCAAGCAGTCCGACCTTCCTTCTCTTCCGTGTTTGCAGGAGCTGGAGCCGGCTGCGCCGGAAGACGCTCAGACCCGCCTAAAGGCGGAACTTCGAACGGGAAATCCATACTCACCTGCAATTGCCCTGGGAAAAGCCCCCATGATCTTGACAGATTCAGGGTCCAACGTTATGGTGGCCTTGGATCAAGGATTCGTGGAGGGATAAGAATATGAAGACTGAACGTTACCAGAGCCCACTGTGGCGTGCCGCCGGGGCGGCTTGCCTGGTTCTGCTGGCGGGGGCCGTCCTGGGCAGTGCCCAAGACCAGTCGCAACTCAACCGCAGTCTGAAGATCCTCTACGCCGGCCGGCCGGGCTCGGACCGCGAGAAGGACTTTGTCGGCTTTCTCCGGAAGCACTTCGATACGGTCCAGACGGGGGACCTGCAGAAGTTCCAGGAGGCGGACACGCAGGGCTTCGACGTGACGCTGCTGGACTGGGACTGGAACGAGTTCAAAGGGCCGCGGCCCCAGCTTTCCCCGAATTTCTCCCTGCCGCTGCTGACCCTCGGTGTCCCCGGGGGCCTGATCTGTGACCGGTGGCGCCTCAAAGCGGGCTACTTGTGAAACTGCATGGAAAACGCGGCTCATGTTGAGCTGCTCAGCCACGAAGTGTACCGGACCCCACTGACCGTGCAGCCCGAGTTCGAGTTCCGCCGGACGCCGGAGAACTATCGCCGCAGCTACTTCGGTCCCGGCAAGGTGCCCGACCAGATCAAGGTCTGGCGGGTGCAGAACAACCAGAAAGGCAATGTCGTCGCCCGCGGGGCCGGTTTCGAAGACTCCCCCGACGCCGAGATCCTGGCCGTCGGGTTCAATCACGGCAAGGCCTATGGCGACGTCGGCATCGGCCGGCAGGCCAACGTCCTGCAGTGGGGCTACAGCGATCCGCCTTCCCAGATGACGGAGGCCGGCCGGCGGCTCTTCGTCAACTGCATTCACTACATCAGGAAGTTCGACGGCCAAACGCCCCTGGTCCGTCTGCAAAGCAGCGCGCGGACGAACGCGATGTCGACGGCTTCCTTCCTCAAGATCATCGCGGAAAAAGACAGGAAGAAATTTTTCACCAGCTCGTTCCCGGAAGAGCTATGGGAGAAGTATCAATCCGATTTTGACGGGCTGCTGGCCTACTACCAGGCGAACCTGGAGCTGGTCTACCGGGATCGGGTCTACCGCGTGGACGCCGAGATCCAGTCGCTGGGCCTTGACTCCAACCGCAAGGTCGAGACGCTGGAGCGGCTCTTCGAGTTGCTCAAGGACGACACCCGCCGGGAGGTCGCCCAGCGGCTGCTGGATCGCTACACGGACGGCCGGACCACGTTCGACTTCCAGAACGGCCGCGACCGCATCTACTTCACCGATGTCGGCGGATACAAGTTCCAGGTCGTGCCCCAAGGGTATCTGATCGCCAAGTGAGCGGCCCCAAACGCAGCTTGGCGTATGCGTCCTATCGGTCCTATTCGTCGTATGGGACGGATAGGACGAATGGGACCCATAGGACCTATGCGCAGAACCTCGCCTGACGGCCTTTCGCCGGGCCAACGAGGATTCCCGCGGCGATCCTGCAAGGACCGCCCGTCGTCAGATCATGGATGTGAATCATAGCCGCATTCTACTATGGGCGCAGAATCAGCAGCAGCGGTATCGCCACACCCAGAATCGCCAAGATCTTTGCCGCGGTCTTGCCGTAGCACATGCCGGATTCCTTTAGCAAGCTTCTCCCTTCACATGAGTCCATTCCACCGCAGCATCAAGAGGACGAATCCGCCTGCAACGGCTGCTACAATCGCGGCCAACCACTTGCGCTGGTCTCGTCTGATTCCGAGCGTGCCGAAGACTCCGGCCAGCGAGAAGGAGATCACGGTCAGGAGCCCTCCAAGGGCTCGGATCGGACTGCTTCAGCCCAGTGCCAGGCGATCCAGCAGGACCATCGTCACGCTGTCGATCACGAGCATCGCTGCGCCCAGCATGCCGAATCTCATGGCCAACTTTCTCCCGCAAACGTCGATCCAGTCGGCTACTTCAGATGCCGCGTATAGCCCACCCGGCGGGTGACGCCGATCTTGTCGAAATAGTCCAGCAGCGGAATCGCGTACTTGCGGCTGGTGTCGAGGAGGTACTTGAATTTAACGCTCTCCAAGCCGCCGTTCTGCTGGATGTGCGCTACCAGACGCTCCTTGGCGAGGACCACCGCCTCGGCGTGGAACAGCAAGTCCTGATCGACCCGCACAAGCTGCTTCTGCTCCGTGAGAATCCGCAGCGCCCGCTGCACCTGGGGCGGCGGCACCCGCATCTGATCGGCAATTTCCTGCGGGCCGGGCGGGTCGAACAAGTGTTTGCGGAACAGCGCCTCCACGTATTGGAGCAGTTGCTGCTCGGCGTTGTTGAACTGTTCGCGATGCTCCGGCAGGGCGAGGAAGCCCTTGCGCTCGACCAGCTTGCCCTCCGAGAGCATTTGCGCCACTGAGGCTTCGAACACGTCTTTTCGTAGTGGCGCATGTGTCGCGGGCATCTTGCCCGCGTGTGTCGAAGGCGTCTCGCCTTCGAACCGAGGGCCGGAGGCCCTCGGCACGCGCGGGCGGGACGCCCGCGACACGGGGGCTTCGCCACGGGCGGATTCCGTCAGGAGCAGCTCGCGGCTGATGCCGGGGCTCTCCGGCCGCTTGTGGTGGAACTCGCGGACGACGCCGGCCAGGTGCTGCCTGACCTGCTCGGCGGTGTCCACATGAAGATACGTTTTACCGCTGATCGGCAGGATGCGCTTGTCGTCGACGAGACCGGTCAGAAGGGCGGCCAACTCCTTCGGCGGGATCTTGCTTCGCAGCGAGATCTGCTTCTCCTCCGCGGCGAAGGAGTCGGCGGTCTTCACACAGTATTCGACGAACTCCCTGGGTCTGGCGACGGCTTTCGCCCGTGCGGCGATTTCCGCGAGGATCTCCGGATGGGTGCGTTTGAGGCGTCTTTCGAGGGCCTCGACGATCATGCCGCCGCCGAGGGTCCGCACGGGGGAGAGAGACCGCAGGATGAAATGGTCGCGCGGGCCCGCGACGACGGGGTGGTCCAGGAAGATCTGGACGAGGCACCGCCCGCCGGGCTTGAGACTGCTGTTCGGAGTTCCGCCTTTAGGCGGGGCGTTTGGAGTACCGCGTTTACGCGGGTCAGACAATCCTACCTCCGCTTTTCCTTCCGCGTTTGCAGAAGATGGAGCCGGCTGCGCCGGAAGACCTTCAAACCCGCCTGAAGGCGGAACTCCGAACGGAAGACCCTCAGACTCGCCTGAAGGCGGTGTTCCGAACAGGTAGACGCTGGCCGGCGTCTCCGAGGTGCCGGTGTGGAACTTGACTTGAGCGCCATTCTTAAGGTCGCCTTTTTCCTGGTCCAGCAGCTTCAATTCGCACAAATACCACTGGTGGGGGGCGAAGTAGTCGCTGAGCGTGACGACGTTGCCCCGCTCGACGTCTTTGGGGTCCCACTGGGGGACATTCAGGGCCGCACACTGGCCGGCCAGCGCCCGGGTGCTGTCGCGGCCGTAGACTTGGACCGAGCGCAGACGCCCTTTGGTCCCCTGTGGCAGCAGGACGAGCTCATCGCCGATCCCGATGGACCCGGACGCGGGGATGCCGGCGACGATCGTGCCGTAGCCTTTGGCCGAGAACGCCCGCTCGACCGGCAGGCGAAAGACGCCCTCCGCCGTCTTGGGCGTGATGCCGGCGACGAGGGTCTTCAGGGCCTCGTAGAATTCCTCGAAGCCCTGCCCGGTGATGTTGGAGATGGGCAGGATGGGGGCGTCCTGCAGGAATGTGCCGGCCAGGAAGCGGCGGACCTCCTGGGTCGCCGCCTCGGTGCGTTCCGGCGGGACGGCATCGACTTTGGTCAGGGCCACGATCCCGTGCTCCACGCCCAGCAGGGTGAGGATGTCCATGTGCTCGCGGGTCTGCGGCATCACGCCGTCATCGGCCGCCACGACGAAGATACAGCCGTCGATCCCGCTGGCCCCGGCGACCATCGTCTTGACGAAGTTCTCGTGGCCGGGGACATCGACGAGCCCGACCTCGATGTCGGCGATCACGCACGGGGCGAAGCCCAACTCGATGGACATGCCGCGCTCTTTCTCGATCTTGAGCCGGTCCGTGTCGCAGCCGGTCAGGAGCTTGACGAGGGCGGTCTTGCCGTGGTCGATGTGCCCGGCGGTGCCGAGCGTCACGTTGTGTTGTTGGATGCTCATAAGTCCTATTTGTCCCATGGGTCCGATGCGTCCTATAGGACTGGTAACTCGGGGTCAGACCCCGAATTAAGCCCCGAATTAAGAGTTAACCCGTTACTCGCTCGCCGCCAGCGCCGCGGCGACGGCCTGGATCACAATCTCATCGTCGCCGTCCCGCAGGGTGCGGGGGTCGAGCAGGACCTGGTCGTTCTGAATCCGGGCGAATACCGGCGTCTCGTGCCGCCGCAGCCGCTGGGCCAGCACATCGACTCCAATCCGCTGGGGTGTGATCGCGACCAGTGTCGTCGCGAGGTTCTGCGCGGGCAGCGAGCCGCTGCCCATCTCGGAAAAACCGCTGGTCGTAGCCACCGCCGCGGCGACGTCTTTCTCGCGAATCTGCGCCGCCAACCGCTCGGCGTGCTCCCGGATTTCCGCGGCACTGCGCCGCAGCATCCGGAGTGTGGGCACCTCGCGCAGGGCGAGGCTCTCGTCCAAAAACAGCTTGAGCGTCGCCTCCAGCACGGCGAGCGTGAGCTTGCCCACGCGGACGATCCGGGCGAACTGGTTCTTTCGCACCGCCTCGATCAGGGATTTGCGGCCCAGGACCAGGCCGCCTTGCGAGGCGCCGATCAGTTTATCCGCGCTGCACGTGACGAGATCCGCGCCTTGGCGGATCGAATCGGCCAGCATCGGCTCGGGCTCGAAACCGAACTGCGAGAAGTCGAGCAGGGCGCCCGCGCCCACGTCGTCGATCATCACGAGATTGTGCCTGTGGGCGATCGCCGCCATCTCGTCGAGTGGGACCTCGGCGGAGAAGCCCTGTATCTTGTAGTTACTCGGGTGCACGCGAAGGATCGCGGCGGTATTCTCCGTAAAGGCGTTCTCGTAGTCGCGGGGGTGCGTCTTATTGGTCGTGCCGACCTCGACCAGCCTGGCGCCGCTGAAGGCCATCACGTCGGGCAGCCGGAACGAGCCGCCGATCTCGACGAGCTGGCCCCGCGAGACGATCACTTCCTTGCCCTTGGCGACGGTATTGAGCACGATGGCGGTGGCCGCGGCGTTGTTGTTCACGACGGTCGCCGCTTCCGCGCCCGTCAGTCGCTGCAGCAGCCATTCGATCCGCTCATCCCGCCGGGAGCGCTTGCCGGTTTGCCGGTCCACCTGGAGCAGCGAATAGCTTCCCAGGGTCTGTTGGATCTGTGCGAGCGCCGCGGCGGGCAGGACCGCCCGGCCCAGGCCGGTATGCAGGATAATCCCCGTCGCATTGACCGCCCGGCGGTAGAACGGCCGCATAACGGCCTCAATCTGCTCCTTGGCGCCGGTGACGATGCGGTCGCGAATCTCCGCCTCATCCGTGGCAAGGGCATCTTGCCCTTGCGTGTCGTGGGTATCCCCCGCCTGCGCGGGGGCAAGCTCGTGCCCGCGATTCGAGGGCGCGACGAGGTCCCCAATGCCCTCGTCAGGGCAAGCAAGGCCAGGATGGCCTCGCGACGCAAGGGCGGGACGCCCTCGCCACGGCGGTTGAGCAAGAAGCTCCTGCCGGATCGTTGCGACCGCCTCGCGAACCGCGTCCGCGACCGGTTTGCGCCCGTACTGGACCGCGAGGCCCTCCAACTCGGGCTCCTTCAGGATCGCATCGACCGAGGGAACCCGCCGCATCAACTGTTGGGTCTGTGTATCCATAGTGCCTGTTCCCGTAACTTCGCCTGCGCCCGGCCCGACCCGGGCCATTCGTATTCTACCGGCCCCACTCGCTTGGACAAGCCGATTTCTCCTCCGTCGGCGATTTGCCGATTGACAATCGGCTAGGGAGGCGGTAGGAATTGATGAAACTGTGAGGGCTATCTTATGGACAGGTCATCAGTCATGCGTGCGGCCGGCGTTGCCTTGGTTCTGCTCGTGGCTTTGTTGTTCTACAAGGTCGCGATCCAAAGACCGACTCCTGGCGTTAGCCCGGCCGGCGGAACGGCGCCGGTGCAATCCTCGTCGTTGACCCGAACCGATGCGAGCGGCAGTACCTGGGCGGTCGAGCGGTCCGGCGGGGGACTCCTGGTTTCCGAGGAACCGAACGCCCCGCAGGCGGGCCCCCCGATTCTTGTGAAAACGAGCGTCCAGCGCCAGGCGGAGCGCCAGATGTCGATCGGGCTGGTTCTGGAGGGTCAGGCGGGCGAGCACTACCGGCCGGTCGTCAAGAAGGACGGCAAGACGCTGGCGGCGCCGACGTTGCGGATCGTCAATGAAGCCGGCCAGGTTTTGGTCCAGGACAGTTTCCAATATGGCTGAGGCGGCACCTGCCGGTACGCGTGGCGCGTACCCAACGACTTCACAGGCAAGTTCCAGGTCCAAGTGGACATCGACCTCGGTCCCATCGAAGCCCGGCACGAGCGGCCCTGGCACTCCCTGTAGCGACGCGTCAGGAATTTGCCTAAAGGCGTGTAACGTCAAGGCGGGCGCAACGTCTATATTGAGTGGAGCAGGGATACGATTGTCTGTGGCGGCAACGAGTGGCGGCAAATAATACTTGCGTTTGGCTCTCTGAGTGCTGACAATAGGGCAAGATCGCCGCCGAGGCCGCATCAGAGGGTATTGCTATGAAGATACAACATATGCTGCTTGTCGTGGGCGTGGTGGTCCTCGCCTTGCTGGTGGTTACGTTCCTCCCGCGTTCGTCGGAGCCTCAGGACGTGGCGCCGACGGTGCGTACCGCGGCCCCCCCGACCCAGCCGCCGCTACCGGAGGTCGTGCGCCGGACGGACGCCGAGCAAAGGGAAGAAACGCCGGTCGCGGCGGCCTCGGCGGGGCAGGCTCCGCGCGAAGAAGCCCCTGCCAAGCCGGCGATCGTCGTCCGGACCGATGTCCGCCGGCAGTCCAGCCGCGAGGTGTCGATCGGACTGGTCCTGGCGAGCTCGGACG
>VGYL01000311.1 GCA_016872975.1 Planctomycetota bacterium | reverse complement strand
ACCAACATCAAGCACACTTTATCATCTGGGCGCACCAATGACAAGAATTCTCTCAGCAGGCGGCGGTTCACTGCCAAGAAGACCGGTTAGGCTATAACCGCTTTATAAGCAATCTGTTGGGGAGATGGCGCAACAGGTGTGGCGATGTCTTGGAGGTGTAGCCTTCATCGGGCAAGGGATAAACGTTCGAATTCCACTCGCGCCGGAAACCCCGCATACTTGATCAATGGACAGGTCCAATAACCGCAACGCATTAGAAAAAAGCCGGTTAAGATTCCAACCGTCCTTTGCGCGCATAGCAAATAACTTATGTGTTGTTGGCTCTCTCGGCCATTAAGCAGGTTTCTGGTAAGCCCTCTTATCTTCCGGACGGTGTTTCTGTTGCCAGCTGGCAACCGTTGCCTTGGCTCCGGTGATGTTGCCCGCGGGCAACATCACCCTTCACCTCTCGACGCCTCTCTTCTTCTCTTCTGTAGCACTTGTTACGCGGCAAATTGGATGAGGGTTTCTGAGCATTCCCGCGTCATCCCTCTTCAGGGGAACGAGGTCCCGGTCTGAAGTTCACCCTGCCTGATTGCGCAACAATTTTGATTCCGGAGAGATCGCTGTAGGATAGCTGACCGCAGAAAGGAAAGAGGCCTACAGCGTCAAAACTCGGTTGGATTCCAGCATCTGAGATGATGCTGCCGGCTCATGCCATTCACCAAGGGCTGCCGCTTCTACGAGTTGCTGAAACCCTGGCATTCGGATGAAGCGCCGATCAGTGGCGCTGAGCGACGCCGTTTCTGGAGTGGCCACGGTTTGATCGGTCGGCATGGATTGTGGGCAACTTTCTGCATCCAGCTTGGCAAAGGCGGCTGGAAGTTCTGCAAGGGATCCACAAAGGATGCTGACATAATCGGAACAAGTCAGGTTTACGGCGAGGGCAGCCGATGGGGGGAGCCGTTCGAAATCCTGCGTGAGAACCTTGCGTCCGCTACGTCGGCGTTCGCCACGTTTGAGAGAGCCGAACCAGGACTCGAGGATATTGTTGGTGCGATCAACCAAGCGGGTGCCTCCGCCGCATTCCTCGGGAATCGGAATGACGTGACCCCAGAGGTTGGAGCCGTGCCGGTCGAGGTGGTCAAGAATCAAATCAATGGAGGCGCGCAGGTCTTTAGCGGGACCGCGTTCGGGGCGGCGTTTCGTCAGTGATACGGCGAGCTTCTCTACAGAGAATCGGATGTCATTCAGCTTCCCGGCGTCCCATTCGGAGGGGGTTGCCGAGGATTGACCCTTTTGCCCGAGGCGAAGAGCCCGGCGAAGCTCGGTAAAGAGCTTCGCCCTTCGGTCGAGCGCGGTGCCGACCGGGTGGAAGCGTGGGATATCGCATCGTACCGGACGCAAGATGGTATGCAATTTGTCGAGAGCTTTTCGGACCGTCCCATCTTCAGGAGGTTCCTGCAGAAAAGCCTCGCTGGCCCACGACACGCCGAGGCAACGATCGTACAGATCCCGGTAGGGAAGATCGAATGGAAATCCCTGATCGGAGCCGTCCGCCCGGTAATCCAGTATCCACTGAGCGAGGCTGCGGACAGTTGTTACGCCGGCCACGCCTTCGGGAAGCCGCCGGTTCTGATGTGATTCAAGCCAGAGGCGAAGACCTTTTCGCCCCTGATCGATTTGCGTTCCCAGATTGCGGCCCTGTTGCCGGCTGAATGCACGCAGTTGCGGCAGCAGCCGCGTTTTGCGGAACAGTTCCCGGAGCTGATCGTGACCTTGTTTGAGGAGGTCTTCGCCGATATCCGCCAGGAAGTGAGCATGGCAGGCCAAGACCGGAATCGAGTAGGGCAGCGAGCGCACGAATTGCTCGGTCGCCTCGATGACCGCGGGCCCCAGATCGCGCATAATGGAGCATGGCGTCCCAAACAAGGTTTTTACGCTCTGCAGGGCCGCAAGGATAAACTCGGCGCGTTCGGTCGGGATCTTCCAGGAGCCGAGGACCCATCGCCGCCACCCGGACAACGCCACGAGCATCGTGCCCCTCCCATCTTCCCCCGTGGCATCCAGGTGTAATGGATATCCCCCGTCGCGCTTCATGGCAGCTCGCAATTCGGGAGCGCGGCTGGCGTGCAGCGCCTGCAAATGTTCCAGAAAGTGCGCGGCCAGATGACTTACCTCGCCGCTCGAAACGATGACGCCGTAGCGTTCGGCCAGATCGTCGCGGATCTCCTCCCGCTGCCGGTGGTGCAGGAAACGCTCCATTCCGACGTGAACCTCCACATCATAGCCAAACACTTTGCCTGGCGATACCTTGAGCACGAGCGCATCGGACCGTCTGGTCACCAATCCTCCCGAAGCTCGTCGACAGCGCGTCTTGCAAACGCGAACGGTCTCCTGAACGATGATATCCCCGTATCCCAAGGTGACCACCCGGTGCTTGACCGATTTCTGGACTTCCGTGGGCCCGCTGCACTGCAGACAGGGCCCTTCGGGGGTTTCCAGCTCAGCCGTAATCCCCACTGCACCGAAGATCCGATGTCGCCATTCTTCTTCCATGCGGGCAAACTCTATCCTCACCGCCGCGATCGCCGTGAAGCGCGGTTTTTTTTACCGAGCTCGTAATGGGCCCACACCGTCTCGATCTGTTCCGGCGTGATCGTTTTCCCTTGCGCCCGCATCAGCGCTGTAATCCCTGCAATATCCGGCTTGGGAGAATGAATCACGGCCAGCAAAACCTCGATGACCACAGCCGCATCCGGCAGCGGACCGGGCCGGGGCGGTGCCGTGATGAGGCGCTGCCTCTCCGCGATCTGCGCCTCCGCCCTGCCGATCTCGGCGCTGACATACAGGTAGAGATGCTCAATTGGGGCGCGCGCGATCTCGCGTGCTGTCACAAGGTCGTGCAGCGTGTCATGAACGCGCAGGCGCAGGCGATCCCGAAGCTCCGCGTGCGTATGGCCGGCCTGGGCGTTCTTGACCAGATAGACGACTGTATTGCGTAAGGTACCGTGCCTGGAGAAGAGAACGCCCGAATGTGCCCACAAACCGTCGGCATCGAAGGACGGGATTCGTGCCAACGTGTAGTACTTGCCCGCATGGCTATAGCTGCTAAGGTATCCCATCTTGCCGAGCACACGGAATACGGTCCGTCCGGAGGCATCGAGCGTGTGCTCGAGCTCGTTGAGCTGAGCGATCAGACGGCGGCGGAAGAAGTTCTCGATCTTTTTGACGCTGGGGCTGCTGGATGGAGTTGTCATAGTTGCGACCATGGTACCACAGAATAGTCGCACCTATGACAGTTTTTAAATGGGGCGCCTTACGAAAACCTCGAAAAATCCAGGAAATTTCGAAGTCGAGAAGCATCGGATGGCGGAATTACGACTCGGACTAGAGGGACAATACCTTATATATCAAATACTTACAGAATCCAACCGAGATTTGACGCCGTGGAAAGAGGCGGTGGTGACGCCTTCTTCTTGCCGAGAGCGCGCCGGCCACCGCCCGAAACCAAAACTGTGGTCATTCTACACGCCCTCGCCTTTTTCGTCGAGCAACTGTGCGCGCGAAGCGCAGACGCTCCCTGTCTCGAAAGACTTAGGCCGATCTACTGCGCCAACCCAGAATGCCGTGCGCCGGCAAGAAACCCACAGGGGATTCTTCAGCTGATCGGCCATGGACTGTATCTACGGCATGTACGTGGCCTGACCGAGGTCGGTTGGATCGAGATCTGGATCAGGCGATTCCGTTGCCGGATCTGCGGCTGTACTATGAGCGTGCTGCCGAACTGGCTCCATCCGTGGCGATGGTATGCAGCGCCGGTCATTCTGGAAGCGCTGTACCGCCATTGTGTTTTGCTTGAGACCGCCGGTTCCATCGGGGTGCGCTTCGGCAGACCGGCGGACGCCACAGAGTGGCGCAGTCTGCGCCGCTGGCGTGCCCAGCTGTTGGTTTCAGCTACGCTATGGGGCTGGTTGGGATCAAGGTTGGGCGTTATCGAGTCCGCCGCCGACAGGCGGCAAGGATCGGTCTATCTGGTCTGTCTGCTCGCCAACGCTGGGCAACAAGCAGTTTCTGGAATTGAAGGCCTTCGCGAGATCTCTCTGACTGCCCGCAGGACACTGAGCAATCTGATCCACAACCGCAAGACAGCTTGGTCTACACGACACTTCCCGCCAGGTGTCGGATGCCGAGGTTCTCCCGTGCCAACTCGCCCGGCATTACCCACAGAGAAGGACTCTGGGCCCCGGGCGCCCTGAGTCATATGCTGCGCGGCATCATCAAAACCAATCTCAGGAGGAACCATGAACGATGATGACCGCACCAAAGAGGCGCTTTTCCGACATGCCATCCTCGGCGAAGTGCTCAGCCGCAGCCTTCGGAAAGGACAGCTGCACCCGTTGTTGACAGAACTGGCCAGCCAAACCTTCGAAGACTACCGGGGGCGTCCTCGCCAGATGGCCTACAAGACTCTGGAAGAGTGGCTGTACAAGTACCGTAACGGCGGATTCGAAGCTCTCAAACCCCAGCCTCGTTCCGATCAGGGGCAAAGCCGGATTCTGACTCCTGATCTCGAGCAACTGATTGTTGATCTCAAGCGCGAAGATCCTGGACGATCCGCAGCGCTGATTCTGCGCGAGCTGGAGCTTGCGGGTCGAATCGCACGATCTCAGGCATCAGTTTCCGCGATACAAAGAGTCCTGCGGCGCAAGGGACTGTCAATCCCCAAGATGGAGCTCGACGTGCCTGCGCGTTATCGCTGGCAAGCTTCTATGGCGGGCGAGCTCTGGCAGGCTGACGCTTTGCACGGACCCATGCTGATCAATCCCGCGACGCACCGGCCGCAACGAGCCATCATCTTCGGGCTTCTGGACGACCGCAGCCGCGTCGTCCCTTATCTCGAAGCGGGCTTTGGCGAAACCGAGCATCGCTTCCTGGGCGTGTTTCACAACGCGATTGCCCGCCGCGGAATTCCACGCAAGCTCCTGCTCGATAATCACAAGAGCTTTACTGGATCTGACCTGCGAATCCTGTGTGCCAAGCTCGACACTCACATCGTGCACAGCCGCCCGGGCGATGCGCCTACGAAAGGAAAGCTCGAGAGATTCTGGAGGACCCTCCGGGACCATCTCATTGACCGGCTCGACCTGAAAACAGTCACAACGCTCGATGAACTGAACCTTCGAATCTGGAGCTACGTCGAAGCGGAATACCATTGTCGACCCCACGCATCCCTTTCCGGCAAGACTCCACTCGAAGTCTGGGAGGGTGATGCCGCCGATATCCGATGGGTCACGGACCATGGCCACCTCGAACAAGCTTTTTATGGCGAAGTCGATCGCCTGGCACGCAACGACTCCACTGTGCAATGGCGGGGGACCTTGTACGAAGTACCGCCCTACCTGCGCGGCGCCAAGGTGCGACTCCGGTACTCTTTACTCAATCCTAACCGCGTCAGCCTCTTGGATGCCAACGTCGAGATCCCCTTGCGCGTCGTCGACCCGGTCGGCAATGCCCATCGACACAGGAACGTTTCGAAACCCGAGCCCGATGAAAAACCGAAGACCGGCCTGAATGCGCCCGATCTGATGCTTGACAAGATGATCCACCCCGATCCCGCTCAGAAGCCCACAACCCAAGAAACACGGAAAGAAACCCCGGAAGGAGGCGATGACCATGAATAAGCTTCTTTCCTTCTACAGTTTGGTTCGTCCGCCGTTCAGCAAGGACATCCATCCATCCGAAATGCTGCAGATGCCTCATTTGCAGGAAGCTTTGCTGGCGCTCAAAGCGGCGGTCGAAGGGCAAACCTCTGCGGTCATGACCGGCGATTCCGGCTGCGGCAAAACTTGTGTCTGGCGCGCCCTGGAAGAAGAGCTGTCACAGGGGCGCTATCGTGTCCACTACCTGTCGAACTCTGCGGTGAACCGTCGCGATTTCTATCGCCAGCTCTCGGCTGCGCTGGGCCTGGAGCCGCATTCCAGCTTCGCGGCCCTCTACAACGGCGTCAGTCAGCATATCCAGGAACTTGCCAGCCAGCACAGGCTCCACGTCGTAATCGCTTTGGACGAGGCGCATCTGCTGAACATCCAGGTGCTGGAGCACCTTCACATCCTGGGCAATTTCTGCCGCGATAGTAAGCCGTGGCTGTCACTGGTTCTGATGGGCCTCCCGGATTTGCGCGAGATGCTCAAGCGCAATATTTTGGCTTCGCTGATTGCGCGCATCCCCATTCGGATTCAGATTTCTCCCCTGGATCCGGAACAGGTGAAGCTTTATGTCCGCCACCGCATGAGTAACGCCGGCTGCCGGCGCGATGTCTTCAGTGACGACGCTCTCCTGTTGATGGCAAAGGCCACGCGAGGCCTCATGCGCCGGCTCGATATCCTCGGCGAGCAGTGCCTGAACATGGCTCTGAAGGCCAAGTCGAACATAGTGGATGCGACTGTGGTCCAGAAGGGTATTCAGGCCTGCGGGGACGCACTGTTATGAGCGATACTTCCCAAAACCCATGTGCCGAGGACTTCTGGGATCGAGTCCTGGCTCATGTACAAAACAATGTCAGCAAGCAATGCTTCGAGACCTGGTTCCGTCCCATCGGGTTTAGCGGCCGTGACGGAAGCGGGCTGCACTTAACGGCGCCCAGCGAGGATTTCAAACAACGCCTGTTGGAAAACTATTCCGTCGTTCTCGTCGAGGCGATCGGCAAGGCCGCCGGCACACCGCTCGCCTTCGAAATCTCTGCGCAAGCTTGCCCTAAGGGCGCAGACAGCGATGCACCGGCGGAATCAGATCTGGCGTTGCCTGTGGTCAAAGCGGCAGCCCTCGAGGCGCCGAGCGATCGCCAGCCGTGGCTCATCGAGGGCCTTTGGACTGCAGCAGCCGTCGGCGTGATCGGTGGACAGCCTAAATCTGGCAAGACCACATTGGCTCTCGATATGGCTGTGTCTGTGGCATCTGCCTCCCCGTGTCTGGGAACCTTTTCCGCGTACACTCCCGGCCCGGTCCTGCTGTACGCCGCGGAGGAATCCGCCGCCATGCTCCGGTGCCGCCTTCAAACCATCACCAGCCTGCGCGGACTGGATTTTGACCACCTCGACGTGCGCGTGATCGTCACCAACTCCCTCCGACTCGATCGCGGCGACGATCAGGTCAGGCTTGACGCCACCGTCAGCCTCCATCGACCGGCACTTCTGATCCTCGACCCCCTGATCAGAATCCACATGGCCGATGAGAATGCCAGCGGAGATATCGCCGCCTTGCTCGGCTATCTGAGAGCACTGCAACGCAAGTGCGGCACTGCAATCGCGCTCGTCCATCACGTCAAAAAACAAGTCTCTTCCAGTACGGGGGCCGGTTACAGTCTTCGCGGATCGAGCGATCTTTACGCATGGTTGGATTCTTTTTTGGGTTCTTCTCCGAAAAGTGTGAAGGCACTTTAAGTGCTTGAGATGTTGAGACATAGACGGATTGACTGTCGCATAAGCAGGGGAACGCCTCGTCCCAGGCGCCTACGCAGATCAAAGGCCC
>VGYL01000310.1 GCA_016872975.1 Planctomycetota bacterium | reverse complement strand
CCGGTTGCTCGCCCTGGTCCGGGCCGCCGAACAGCGCCACCAGCACTTCCCGCGGCGCTGTGTTGATATTGACCTTTCCCAGGAGCTTCTCCTCGTTGGAGATCGTGATCTTGTCCGCAATCTGGCTGAAGGTCTGCAAGTCCAGGGGCTCGGCCTGATTCTGGTCCCCGCCCGAGCGCTGCTCGGCCGCCGGGGGGCTCCGGTCGTTGATCAGGTCCGCGATGCTCCGGAATCCACTGCCGCGATTGTCGACGATCCAGCGGGCCTGGCCGGTCCGGAGCCCGAGGGTGCGCTCAAGCTGCCTTTGATCGGCCTGATTGATGTTGAGACGCCGGTTGCCGTCGGCATCGACGTTGCGCTCGTACGAATAGCAGGTGAGAAAGGCGATCCAGCCCGGATCGAGGACGTCATCGCCGTTGTCGAGCGGCGGACTCAGATCCCCGTCGCGCTCGTTGGCGTCGAGCTCGCCGTTGAGGTTCGTATCTTCGCCGTACAGGAGCTCCTCCGTGACCCCTTTGACCCGCAGCAGCTCGCGCACCGTGCGAAACGGGCCGTTGCGGATCCGGTACGGGACCGGCAGATTCTCGTAGTACCCCGCTTCCGCCCCCTGGGCCCGCGGATCGTCATCGCCGTCCCGCCAGTCCAGGATCGCATCCGCGATATACTCCTCCATGTCGGGCAGGGCCATGAGCTGCTCTTTCGTGACGGTGTTGAGGTTCAGCTTGCCCGCCTCGTCCGTCACCCGGACGCTGTACCGGCAGCGCTCCAGCATCACGTCGTTGAAGTCCTCCTCGTTGTCGCTCCAGGAGTCCAGGAGGCTGTCGCTGGCCCGCAGATCCTCCACCAGGATGGCGATGGCGTTCTCGGTGCCGGCGCGACAGGCCCACTTGCAGCGAACCTCGTCGGTGGCCGAGACGGCCATCTTCATGTTGAGCCGGCCGGTCTGTCCCATAAGAGCCGCCAGGGCCGCCATCACGGCGACCATCCAGAGCACCGCCACCAGAACCAGGCCCCGGACGGGTCTTCGATCACGGAATGATGGAATGACAGAATCCTGGAATGATGGAATGGTGGAATGGTGGAATGGTGGGGAAAGGGGATGCCCCTCGCCACCCAATATTCCATTATTCCAATATTCCATCATCATCTTCTTCCTCCCGGCGTCAACGGCGCCCGCCTCCGGAACTGCCCGGCTGATTCGCCGATCCCGCCGGCGCGGCGGCCGGTGGGGAGGCCGGTGCGGAGGTCGCGTCGGGCGTACTCGACTCGGACCGGTCCGATTCGGCCGCCGGTGCGCCGCCCTGCAGCGCGGCGGCCGCGGCCGTCCGGCTCAGACGCGGGAACGTCACCGTGAGAATCTCGACGATCGGATCGCCCTTCGCCGGCGGCAGGGTCGCCAGGGTGATCTCCACATATTGCGGCAGGGCCTGCATCTGCTCCGTCCACTGGCCGACCCACTGCTGGCCGTCGTGGAAGCGCACCTGAAAGAGCCCGATGTTTTCCGCGATCGGGGTCAGAATCCCCCCCGGGGCGCGGTCCTTGTCGGGATTGGGCCACAGGCGCCGAAAGAGCACGGTGGACTCGCCAAACTCGGCGGCGAGGTCCTCCTTCCTCTGCTGCGCTCGGGTCCCCAGGAAGTACTCGACCTCGTAGACATCCCCTTCCGGCTGATGGGCCCGGGCCTTGGCCCGGCCCACGGTGTAGAACGTCAGGAACGGGGGCGTGCCCGTGGTGTCCCCTTCCGAAGAGCCGACCAGTTTCATATTCTGCGGGTTGGCGTCCCGGTACAGGTTCGTCAGATCGCGGGCGAGGATCCGCGCGGCAAACCGCATCTCCGACGTCGTCTCGGTCACCCGGTTGACCGTCTGCGCCCCGTCGGCGATCGCGTTCAGCGCGCCGACGGCGATCACCGCGATGAAGCCGCTGATGGTCGTAGCGACCAGGACCTCCGCGAGGGTGAAACCCTGGATCGACTTATGATTTCTGATTTTTGATTTATGATTTGAGGACACGATGCCTCTCTCTTTCCCAATCAACCATCAAACATCAACCATCAGACATCACACTTCTCAGTACTCGTCATGGCGTCTGGGGCTCCGCGGTGTCGGTGCTCGTGTCGACCACGGTGCCGGTGCCGTTGAGCATCGTCTGGACCATGACGCTGTACGGCCGGTTGCCTTCCGCCCAGCTCATGGTGATCGTCACCAGGTAGAGCGCGTCGACGCCCTGGTACTCGGTGGTCACGCGCCAATGGTAGCCGGGCTCGAACTCCTCGAAGAGGCCTTCCATCTGGCCCGCCTGGATGAACTCGGTGACGCCCAGGAGATCGATCAGGCTCAGTTGCCGGTCGATCAGGGCGGCGGCCGTCTCGTAATGACGGTGCAGACGGGTGCCGGACAGGGCGTTCGTGCCGATGGCCCCGAGGGTCAGCACCGAGCCGGCCAGGATCATCGTGGCCACCAGGGCCTCGACCAGATTGAAACCTCCCCGGGCAGTTTTCCGGCTTCTTGTCATTGCAGGTCCAAATCGATCGACACCGTGTCAATATCGGTCATCGTGCCCGCATACAGCGTGGCCTTGCCCGTGGCGGCGACCACGGCGACGCTATACCGGTTCCTGCCGTCCCCGATCTGAAGAACCGCCGATTCCGCGGAACCGTTCGGCAGGAAAATCACCTTCTGCTCCAGATCGAGGCCTTCCGACGTTTCGCCGAGCATGCTGGTCAGCAGCACCTGCTCGAACTTCACCTCGCCCGGGAACTCGACCGGCCGGCAGTAGAAGTCCCGGACGATCATCCGCTCCATCTGCCCGGTCTGCGGATTCTCCTGCACCGTCATCAGGAGAAAGCCCCGGTTGCCGGGATCCAACTGCAGCTCGTAGGGACGCTGCTGCTCGATCGCCATGATCCGGGCGTACGTGGCCATCAGCAGAAGCTGACGGGCGGTCTTTTCCACCAGCAGACGCTGGTACGTGCCGATGCAGTAGCCGCCGCCCAGACCCGCCACCATCCCCAGGATGGCGACCACGAGCAGGATCTCCATGAGGGTGAACCCTCGCCATGATGTCTGATGTTTGATAACCACACTTCCCCATCAATCGTTCACAATGTCCGCGTTCTCGCCCTCGCCGCCTTCCTGGCCGTCGGCCCCCAGGCAGATCAGGTCGAAGCTGCCGGGGTTGTATTGGCCTTCCTGCACATAGATGTACGGATTGCCCCAGGGATCGAGGAGCTGGCTCGCCTTGAGATAGGGTCCGTTCCACTTGTCTTCCAGCTCGGGCGGCGCCGTCAACAAGGCCTCCAGACCGCCTTCGGAATCGTCCGGCAGCCGGCCGCAATCGAACTCGAAGCTCTTCAAGGCGTTTTCGATCAGCGTCATCTTGGGCTTGGCCAGATTCACCTTGGCGCCCCGCAGCTTGTTGAGCACGGGCGGCGCGGCGAACCCCGCCAGCAGCGCGATGATCAAAACGACCACCATCAGCTCGATGAGCGTGAACCCGTTTCTTCTTTTACTTCGCGTCATTCGGCCACCTTTCCGGGCCCCCGATGCCATGCCGGACATCCGGGCCCTCTCACTGAGACGTACAGAACAACTATTCGTGCGTTGCATCATTATCCGATTCCTGCGCCGACCCCCATGGTAATGATCGGCAGGAGCGCCGCCGCGATGATGAATCCGATCACCACGGCCAGCACCAGAATCAGCAGGGCCGGGAAGATCGCCATGAAGCGGCTGATCGCCGCGTCCGCATCCGTATCGAACGTGTCGGCGGCGTTGAGCAGCAGATCGTCGAGCTTGCCCGTCTGTTCCCCGATCGCCACAATCTGAATGAGCAAGGGAGGAAAGTGGCCCGATTGCTCCAAGGGGTCGGCGAGCGACTCGCCGCGTTTGACTCTCTCCGCCACTTCGTCGATCTCCCGGCCCAGCAGCTCGTTGCCCAGGGTGTCGCGCACCACCGCCAGCGCTTCCAGGATCGTCACGCCGCCCTTGGTCAGGGCCCCGAGCGTGCGGGCGAACCGCCCGACGGCGATGGTCCGCAGCACGGACCCCAGAATCGGGATCTTCAGCCGGAAGGCATCCCACTGCAGGCGGCCCGCCGTCCGCGCCCACCGCCGCAGCGCGAAGATTCCGGCCGCCAAGGCGACCAGGACCACCCAGCCGGCCACACTCGTGAACAGGGCACGCAGGGCATGGCTGGCCGACATCAGCATTCGTGTCGGCATCGGCATGGCCGCGGTACCGACATCGACGGTCGACAGAATCTTGGGCAGCATGACCGTGACGATCAACGCGGCCGAGGCGATGCCCAGGACCAGCAGGAAGATCGGATAGGCCGAGGCGGTCTTCATGTTCGCCTTGACCTTCTCTTCCCGGCCGAGGACCATCGCCAGTTGGGCGCTGGTCTGTTCGAGGATGCCGCCCGTTTCGCCCACGCGGATCATCGACAGGTAGAGCGGACTGAAGGCGTCCTTGTGCTCCGCCATCGCTTCGGACAGCGACTGGCCGCCGCTGACGGCCTTGGTCAGACGCTCGAACATGCGTTTCATGCCGGCTTTGCGCTGTTGCTTGCGCAGGAGTTCCAGGCAGTTGAGCAGAGGCAACCCCGCCCGCACGGCGGTGCTCAACTGGGTGGTCATGGCATAGACGTCCTTGCTGGAGACCCGGCCGCCGCCCCAGCGCGGCAGTGGGAGCCCCCCGGCTCCCTCGGCGACGCGCTCGCGTCCCTGGCCCTTTTCGAACAGCTCGGTGACCAGATGGCCGCGGCCGGTCACGGTGGCGACGGCGCTGCGACGGTCCGCCGCCTCCACGACCCCGCTGACGTGGGCTCCCGCCCGATCTACCGCTTTGTACGTAAACTGGCTCACACTCCACTCCTGCAATGCTCGTCCCGCGTCCGGCGGTTGCGAGACTCGTCACGTCGGACGGCAGACGCCAGACGAAAGGAGCCGCCCAACCGCCTCACGCTCGACGGTCGTCCTCAATCTTCCGCACCGATCGTCTTGGCGACGCGGAAGATCTCCTCGGGGGTCGTAATTCCCCGCAGGACCTTGCCGATGCCGTCGCGCACCATGCCGATGTGGTCCGGCGGCGCCTCGCGGACGATCTGATCCGTCGAGGGCCGCGTGGGAATCAATTCCCGCAGGCGCGAGGTGATCCGAAGAATCTCGAAGATGCCGACCCGGCCGACCATTCCCGTCTGGTTGCAGTGGTTGCACCCGGCGCCGTGGTAGAACTTCACATTCGGCTCGCACGAGACGGCGCCGTTGAGACTCCGCAGCAGGGTCTCATCCGGCTGATACTGCTCTTTGCATTTCGGGCAGATCTTGCGCACGAGGCGCTGCGCCAGGATGCCTTCGATGGAGCTGGCCAGCAGGAAGGGCTCCAGCCCCATGTCGAGCAGGCGCGTGACCGCTCCGGGGGCATCGTTGGTGTGTAGCGTGGAGAAGACCAGGTGGCCGGTCAAAGCGGCCCGGATAGCGATGTCCGCCGTCTCCCGGTCGCGAATCTCGCCGACCATGACGATGTCCGGGTCGTGCCGCAGAATATGCCGCAACCCGGTCGCAAACGTCAAGCCCCGCTTGACGTTCACGGGCATCTGGTTGATTCCTTCCAATTGGTACTCGACCGGGTCCTCGATGGTGATCATCTTGACCCCCGGTGAGTAGATCTCGTTCAACGCCGCATAGAGTGTCGTCGTCTTGCCGGAGCCCGTCGGCCCGGTGACCAGGACGATGCCGTGTGTCTTGCGCAGGCACTTCGAGAAACCGTCCAGGGACTCGGGGTTCATGCCCAGATCCTCGAGACGGATCAGCGAGGCCGAGCGGTCCAGGAGGCGCAAGGCGACCCCCTCGCCCCAGACGGTGGGCACGGTCGAGACACGAATATCGATCCGGCCCTTCTTGCCCGTGAACTCGATGTGGCCGTCCTGGGGCACGAAGCGTTCCGCGATGTTCATGTTCGCCATGATCTTGATCCGCGAGACGATCGCCGCGTGCAGCCGCTTCGAGGAGGGTGTCTTTTCCACCAGGATGCCGTCGACGCGGTACTTGATCTTGACTTCCCGCTCGAACGGCTCGATGTGGATGTCGCTCGCCCGGGACTCGATGGCCTCATAGATGATCAGGTTGACCAGGTTCACCAGGGACGGCTCGCGGGCCAGCTCGTGCAGCCTGGCGGGGGAGAACTCGCCATTATCGGAGCTTTCATCGGCAAGCTGCTCGGTCGGCGCCAGGTTGTCCAGCATTCGCGCCACGTTGCTGCCGTAGAACTTCAGCACCGCGTTCTCAAGTTGGGCGGGCTCGGCGTAATACCGCTGGATGAGGCAGCCGGTGACCAGTCGCAGGTCTTCCATCACCTGCGGCTGGAACGGATCGACCATGGCCACGGCCAGACGGCCATTTTCCCGCCGCAGGGGCAGGACATTGTACTTGCTCACCAGGTCGGCCGGCACCAGGCCGATGATCTCGCCGCCGATGGAGACGGTGGCCAGGTCGACTCTCTCAATCCCCGCCTGCACCGCCAGCGCCTCATTCAATTGACTTTGGGTAATATACCCCAGCTCGATGAGGATTTGCCCCAACTGCTTGTGCTTGACCTTCTGTTCGGCCAACGCGACGTTCAGAGCCGCCTCATCCAAGTAAGCCTTCTCGCGCAGCAGCTCACCCAGCTTCTTCTTCCGAACCGTACCACCGCGTGAATCGATCCCCATCCCGTAACCTCAATAGGACGCAACTTCCGATCCGCAACTTCAACCACCGAAACAACTTACACGCGTTTTCCCCTGCCGGTCGTTCCCGCCGCCCATAACGGGAACGACGCGCAGGGCCGGGCTCCGAGCATTGCTCGGCCCCAAACCGATCCCAAGGGCCAACCGCGGCATCCGCTCATCCCGGCAAGACACTCTACCCGATATGCCGGTGCAAATCGACACGCAGGTCTCCCTGGGCTACTTAATCAGACGCTTGTAAGCACTTTTTTGTTACAGGAAAATGGGATTTTCGTCGCCCGATGTCGATCCGGGCCTTCGTCCAATTCAATGAAGGAAAAAAATCATTTGACAGCCCCAAGTCCTGTCAGGACAATAGTATGCAAGATGTGCCGTTGCTCCATCGGTTCCAGGCGGTTGGCAGTAACGGTGCAGACAGGCTGCTTTGGGCAAGCGAGCGGGCACGCGTGAGTTGAGGACGACACGGGCTTGGGCTCTTAAACCCGACAGGCCGGGTTTGGGGGACCCCTTCTTACTGGAGGATAGGCAGGGATGCTGAGATCCAGGCATGGAGTGGGTGGGGAACAACCGGAGGCCCGTTGTCTGCGGCATTCTTCGGCCTTTCGTCGGGCCGCAATCCCGAAAGACCCCAGCGGGGGGATTCCCGTGTCTCCAGAGAAGCAGGTGCACAACCGCTCTCGGCAATCTGGATGCTTTCACCGATGCGCACAGGAGGTGGCGTTATGAAACTGGAGAAGAGGCAGCCGTCAGGACGCGAAAAAGACGAGGCGTCGATTCAGCTCCTGGA
>VGYL01000309.1 GCA_016872975.1 Planctomycetota bacterium | reverse complement strand
CCAAGAGTTTTCCTGTTGATCTACTCTCGTGATCGGGAGGAATCCCTCTTTTTCATCAATCCGAACACCTCCAACTGTTACCCTGAATTGAACCAAGCCCCCAGGGGAGATTCTCTACGGATAAGAAGAGCGCCGGGCTGTTGCTGTATCGCAGGCGGAATCGTGGGGTGGAAGTCTTCCCGATTCACGCCGGCGGACCGCTCTGGGCGGCCAAGGACGAGGGAGCATGGTCCATCCCCAAGGGCGAGTTCACCGACGAAGACCCACTCGAAGCCGCACAACGCGAGTTCCGGGAAGAGACGGGGCACTCCATCTCCGGCGTTTTCCAGCCCTTAGACCCCATCAAACAGGCCGGCGGCAAAGTGGTCTACGCCTGGGCGATCGAAGGCGACTGCGACGCCGACGCCATCCAGAGCAACACCTTCAAAATGCAGTGGCCGCCCCACTCCGGGCAATGGAAGACCTTCCCCGAGACGGACCGGGCCGCCTGGTTCTCCCTCGCGCAGGCCAGAGAGAAGATCCTCAAGAGCCAGAAACCCCTGCTCGACCAGCGTCAGCAGATGCTCAGGCTGTAGGCAGGCCCTTTCCCCTATGCCTGGCCACAGAAACGGTGAACGCCGACTCCAGACAGGTCCAGCCATGAGGTCTCCCCTGCTCGTGGATTCCGACGTGCGCGATTTTCCTCTACTCGTGCACTGCGCCTGGAGGGACGCTCTGGGGTATGTGCGAGCCACGGCAACCGGCGGCAAGCGTGAGCAAATCCGCGTTATTATCGCACCCTGCCGGCTCGTGTGCCGACAGTGGACAGGGGTTTTCCACCGTTTGCTGTGCCGCTTTCTGTGCCGCTTTTTCAAAGTCACTGTCCCGCACCTGAAGGTAGTGCTTCTGGGCGACAAGCTGAGAGTTGCCGATCCAGGCGACGACCACGTGCAACGGGTGCTCCTGGGCCAGCTCCGTCTCGCGCGAACTGCGCATATTCTGGAAGAGCCGCGGCCAAGGCGCGAGGCCCGCCCGCTTGATGATCCGCAGGAGCCGCGTCCGCAGATTGCCGCTGTGCCTACGATAGGCGGTGACGAGATAGCCGTCCCCCGGCTCGGCCGCTTCGAACGCTTGGCGCAGGTAGGGCAGCAGCTCGGGGAACAAGGGAACCCATCGGCTCTCCTTGCCCTCATAGCGTGCCGTCTTGCTCGCGTGCACCAGAAAGCGCGATCGCGCCCAGTCGATATCACTGACCTTGAGGCCGAAGACCTCGGAGGGACAGCGCAGGCCGCCGAACCGGGCCAGGGCGATAATCAGCCGCCATTGAGAGTCCGGGCAGGCGTCCAGCAGCTTCCGGGTGTCCTCCTGGGTAATGAAATACTCCCGGACCTTGTTCCCGATCGCCGCGGACTTCAGGCACGTGAAGGGATTGTCCTTGATGAGCTTCCGCTTGACGGCCGTGGCGAAGATCTGCTTCGCAACGCCGCACCGCTTGCGGATCGTAGCCTCGCTGAGGCCCTCTTTCGCCAGATAGCGCCGCCACTGTTCGGCGTCGTACTCGGTAATCTCGACGATGGGTTTGTCGGCCCCGAAGTGGCCGACGAGATTCGCCCCGGTGTGCCGGTAGACATTGGCCGTGTTCGTCTTCACGTCGGTCCGGTCCGTCACGTACTGTTCGCACAGCCGGCCCACCGCCACAGCGACGGGCCCGGATCGCGCATCTGTGAGGCCCGCCGCGACGAGTCGCGCGTGCATCCGGTCCGGCAGATTCGCAAGCCATTGTTCGGTGTCGGGATCCAAACGCCCCACGAACCGGCTGTCCAGGAGGGCTTGCACCTTGACTTTAGCGAGCCTGGCCTGGTTGATGCTCAGCTTGCCCAGGCGAAGCGTTCGCCGCTTTCCGTCCCAGTCTACGAACAGGATGCGAAGGCGGCTCCCGCGTTTACCGTAGTGTCCGATCGTCGCCATTTCAGCCCTCCCCCACCGCAACGAAGGGCTGGGCCGCCTGGACGAACTCCTGCAGGTCCTGCACGCGGTAGCGCTTGCCCTGGCTGCCGATCCGCACAGCGCGGATCTTGCCGGCCTTGGTCAACGTGTACAAGGTCCGCTCTGAAATCCGCAGGGCCTTGGCCGTTTCCCGGGGTGTAAGCAGCAGGGGAGAAATTGACGGGCGGTCCGGATTTTTCCAGTTTTCCGCTTGACTGTGGCCTTCCATAGCCGTAGACATTAGTTGCTCCTTGCTATCGCCTTCGATAGCTTGAATCTTGGCCGGGTCGTTTGCCGCGACCCGGCTTCTTCGTTTTGGGACTTATCTACCGTCGCTCTTGGCACGCGCCAAGATTATTTTTCCACGATCGGGCCATCGTCGGCCCCAGGCCGCCCTCACGAGAACAGAAAAGAAGTCCCCGTCGGGTCGAACGCGGCGAAGGCAATGAGCACCAGCGCATTGTTGGCCGCATGAATGCAGACGCTGGGCCAGATCGATCCCGTTCGGAATCGGGCAAGTCCAGTAGCCAACCCCAGGACGAACGTAACGAGAAAGCCTGAGAGACCGTAAGTTACGTGAGCCGCGGCGAACAGAAACGCGATGCTCACGACCACGGTACGAGGCCGGATGCCTATGTATACGGCCCCATTGGTCATCGCCGCGCGATACCAAAACTCCTCGGCGACGGGCGCGACTACTATGGCGAGTAGCCCCCAGCAGAAATAGGGAACTTCACCAGTCTGGAATGGGGTCCAAACCAAGGGCTCGCGCAGCTCAAACCCCAAGAGCATCGCAGCGATGTTGACCACGACAGCGAACATGCCCCAGGCCGCTGCGTAGGACGCCAGCGGACGCCAGCCGGGCCATCGCAGGCTCAAGAACTCCCGGACACTGCCCGCACGTATGCCGAACCACAGTGCCATAGAAAGCACGAGCAACTGACAGGCGCAGGCAATTCCGAAGAGGGCCCATTCCGCGCAGTTGTTTGACATGGCCGCAAACAAGTGACGGTCCACAGTGAAGCAGAGAATAGGGCCAGCGAGAATGACAACAGAGAATCGCCATCGGCCGCCCGCGACAAGGCGACGGAAGCCAAGCTCGCATACTGAGGCGACAGGAGACCGCTCTGGATTGACAAGCGTGTTCATGTGATTTCCCTTTCATTGCGACCGAAAACCTATTCAATCCCGCCCGCGCAGGGCCTGACTCAGGCCGCCCCGGCGGCGGCGGTCCCGCTGCACCTGGGCCCCCAGCTCCTGCCGCTCGACGACGACCAGGTCCTCCCGGGCCGCGATCCGCTCTTGGAGGATGACCATCTGCGATAACAGCCGCTCGATCCGCTCAAGCTGGGGCGAGTTGCCGGCCGCATGGACGCCCAGCTTGCCGCCCGGCGTTCGGGCCAGGGGCATGATTGCCTCGGGGCCAGCCTCACCCATCAGGCCCAGCCCACCTGCGGTCGGGAATGCAAGCGGTCGATCGACGATCGCCCCGCGGGCAAACGGCACGATCCGCCCTTGGTCGAACACGTTGCCCCGGGCGTTGGTGATCTCGCCCCCGACAACCTGCATGATCCCACCGAAGCCGCCGCCCCCGCTCGGCTGCTCTTCGCCGGGTGTATGGAAAGCGACCATCAGCTCGCCTCCAGCTTCAGGGGCCCGGCGCCGTCGGTCTCAGGATCGGCGGCTCCGTCTGCCGGCGCCTCGGCCAGGCGGGCTTCTCTCCGGCAACGATCGATCCGGCGAAACGTGCGCTTGAGGCTCCGGCGGATCGCCATGAAGTCCGTGAGGACCCGCCGGGCGGCTTCAGAGTCCGGCTCGCGCGTCAGCAGCTCGTTGACCGCGTGACTGAGGCCCACGTGCACCGCCTTGAGGACCTCCAGGTCCGTCAGCAGCTCCCCGGCCTTGCCGAAGGCCAGGTGGGCGGCATGGAAAGACTGGCCGGCGGCGCCGAGCGATTCGCCGGCCAGTCGCTTTTGCACTTGGTACTCCGCCAGACGTTCGCGGGCCTCGGCCGTGAAGCTGTCCACCGCGACGAGAACCTGATCGATCCGCCGGCCCAGGGCGGCCAGGGCCTGCCGGTGCTCATCGATCTGCTGTCGTAGGTCGCTCATCGCTATGCCCTCGGGTCACTGGGTCCGGCCGGCCTTCACTCGGCGACGATCCGGTACGGGCCGTCCTGCAGGGCCATCGGATCGAAGGGGCCGTCGCGGTGGACTTCGATCGGGACATCCGGGACGATCGGCCCGCGGACGTCGCTCATCGCCGCGTCCAGCGATTCCGCCGCCCCGTTGATGTTCCCCAGAAGCCCTTGCCAGCGACTCCGGCAGTTTTCGGCCGCCTGGTGGGCGGCTTGGGCCGCCTGTATGCCTGCTTCCGCGGCCTGAAGGCCGGCTCGGACGTCACCCGTGAGAGACCCTTGCCGTTCGTAGAGCCCTTGGATCCGCTTGCGGATCTCCGGGCCACTGAGGGCGGTCTTGGCAGCCGAAACCCCGGCATTGGCTTCGCGGATCGCGGCCAGGGCGGCCTTCATGTCCCGTTCGTCGCCGGCGTCCAGCGCCTTCTCATAGGCGAGCTTGGCCTCGGCCTTGGCCGTGCCGGCCGCCTCGATCTTCTCGCGCAGGTCCGCGACCTCCTGGACGATCTTCTCGGCGGCCGCGGCGATCGCGGCATGTTCTGCATCGAAGTGCTTCTGATCCATCGTGACAATCTCCTTTTCCAAAGTGGCTCTTGAATATCGCGATACTCTCTATCGCCTTGGTGCTCCTGTCTGTGTTGTTTCTCTCACGCCAGCGGCGGCAAGTGCCGCATGTACGCGAGGAACGCCTCGGGCCCCGAGAACTCATCGCGCAGGCCCGGCGTGGCGGCAAAGTGGGCCCGGAGCTGCTCATCGCTGCTGCGGGTTGCCAACAGATGATCCTCGGCGGTCCGGACATCCGCGGCCAATTTCGCGTTCTGCCGTGCCAGGGCCTCGACGTCGATGTCGGCCGCGGGCCTGGGCGGTTGGACGGCCGCCGGCGTCGCGGGTTTCCGGCCCAAGAGCCGGTCCGTAAGCTCGCGATTCGTCGCCTCATCGAAGGTCGATTTCCCGGTCGCGGTTCCCGCCGTCTGGGTGTCCACCGCCGCCGAACGCTGTCGCTCCAAGTCCCGTTGAAACGGGGTCTTGCGGCTGGGGGCTGCTGCTGTTGGTGACATAAGATACCTCCTTATTGCGGATCCATTTCTCACTTGTTTCACCGGCCGCGTGGCGGCTACTACCGGTCTCCATAGTCCCGGCGGAAATGCCGCTGCTGACAGAGGGCGGCCGGCGGCTCCGGTGTCGCCCCAATGATTCTCCCATCGCGATCAAAGCGGTACTCGAAGCGATCATCGGTCCGCAGGACCTCGACGTCCGTGGTTCGGCAGCGCGGGCAGACATTCCCATCCTTGACGTGTTGTGACGGCGTTGGCCTCATCGAGCAGCCACTCCCTTCTCGAAGTCGCACAGAACATCGTCGACCTGCCGGCGGATCGTCGCCGACGCGAGGTTGATGGTGTCATGCAAGAGACTCAGAAGCGAGCGGTCCCCGCGAAGTTGATTGAATGCCTCCTCGGCAAGAGGCAGCAGCCGGATCAGCTCCGCGTAAACGCGGCCCCACTCGCTCCGTAGCTCAGCGCCGGCCCCCGCATGCGTCCGGACCGCCGCGGCGGCCTGATCGACCTTCTTTCTGGCCGCGGTGACCTTGGCCAGGGCGCCATCGGCCGCCGTCGGCTCGCCGCTCAGTAGATAACGCTGGTAGCTCGCCAGGTGCTCTTGTTCCTCGCGCCGGTGCTCCTGCACCAGGCGGACGGCTTTCTCAATCACAGCGTTCCTCTCGCTGATTTGCAGGGACAACGCATTCAACCCCGCCTGTAAATCGAGAACCTCATCGTGCAGGCTCTTCACCGAGGCGGGCTCCGTGGGGGCAGTTCCCGTCCCGGCCTCGGCGATCGGTTCATTGCTTGCTTTCGTCTTTCCCATGCTGATTATCTCCTTTTGGTGTCTGTTATGCCCGGTCACCGCCGGGCGGTTTTCCGAAGAGCCGGCGAGCTTGCGGGGTTCCTTCCCCGCGCGCCACCTGGGCCCGGATCTCGCGGCGCAGGCGCTCGATCTCCTCCTCCAGCCGCGGCCGCCGCGCCAGCAGGTCTTTGCGAAGCACCGCAATCTCAGCACTCGGGTCCATCTTCCGTTCCCTTACCCTCTGCACGGGCAAACTCCTCGACGATCCGGGCCTCGACGGCGCCCGGCCGCCGGCGGTAGCCCCGGACCCGGCCGACGTCGGCCCTCCTGAGCCACTTCACAAAGTCCGGCAGGCTGTACGTCCCTGATCCCGTGACCGGCAGACCGTGGGACCGCTCCCATCGCCTCAGTTGTGCCCTCTTGATGCCCGTGGCGGCCTCCAGCTCGGTCTGTGTGAGGTTGCGAAAGTCGGTCTTGCTGCCGGATGCAACGGTCTGGGATCTGACAAGGCGGTCCATCATCCGCACCGCGTAGGCCTCGCCACGTTCGGCGGCGGCAACGATGCTATTCTTCGCCCGAAGCAGGATCGCTTGGCGGCCGGTGTCCCAAATCTCCTTCGCCACGATGTCTTCGCCCAGGACCTTCCGGAAAGCGTCCAGCGCCATTCCCAGGGCCTTTGCCGCGGTCTCTTCGCACAGCGGCGTTGCCGCCAGTTCGCCAAGGCGGCGCCAAAGCCGCCCCTGCTGCCAGGCCCGGCCGAGATCCTCGTCGGCCAGTAGCGCCGGGAGATCCCGCACGCCCAGCATGGATTCGGCCTCTTCGATCCCGCCGGCCCGCTGCCCCGCGTGCCGAACCGCCGCAACTGACACGGTTTTACATGGCTCCATAGCTCATTTCCCCGATGGAACACCTTTTGGACCCGCTTGCGGGCCCGGCGATTTCCCGCGTTTTCAGGCCAAAAACACACATGTTTCCCGAGAATCTGTATCCATCATTCCGGACCAATGTCACACCCCTGCCATACGTGCGGCAAGTAGCGGCACTTACAACAGGGAACACCCAAAAAACGGTTCCGCAAGCCCGTGCCCTTGGCCCGGCCCCGAACCGCTGGCTCGCGATCGCCGGGAAGGACCCGCGATAGGGTGTGTCATAAGTCTTTGTGTCAACAAGACTTGCGATACACCGCTTGACAGCAGCGAAGCTCCGCGATCGTGCATCGCAGAAACCGGATGAATCGCGGACTGAAACGTAAGTCCTTGTGTTCCCGAGTGTTACGCTTTTTGGGCTCGCGACTTCACGCTTTCGCGGCCGCCGGGACCGGGCCCCCTGGACCGGTCCCGGGGCGCGAACAGGACAACTCCGGGCCGGGGCCTCGGGGCTGGACCTGGCCCCGGCCCCGGCGTGATCGACGGCGGCGCTCGCGCGCCGCCGCCGTGGGAAAGGAAACCCCGAACTTGGCCGGAGCGAAAAGGAGATTCGATCATTCACGCCGTGTGTGTGAGGAAAGATCCTGGCGGCGTTATGCCGCTGCCCGCTCGGATTTCCAGTAGATATCCCATAAGCCACTGCGGTAAACACAGGCCAAAGCCATCAT
>VGYL01000308.1 GCA_016872975.1 Planctomycetota bacterium | reverse complement strand
GCTGCCATCGCCGCGGGCCAGCCGGCCGAAGTGTTGCTCGATGCCGGCACGTATCGAGTGCGACCGGAATCGCCCCGGCAGGCCTGCTTCCCCATCCACCAGGCCACGAACCTCACCATCCGCGGCGCCGGCAAGTCCACCCGGATCGTCATCACCGATCCTGCGTCTGGCGGCTTCGGTTTCGGCCTCTGCCGGCAAGTCATCGTTCGCGACCTCGTCCTGGACTACGATCCGGTTCCATTTTGTCAGGGCATCGTCCGCGGGGCGGACAGCCAGGCCGGTTCTTTCGATCTCGAAGTCGACGCGGGCTACCCCACGCCGGATGCGGAGAACTTCCTCCAAGCCGTCGAGCCTTACGGCAAGTGGGGCATGATCATGGACCCGGCCACGCGACGTATCCGAGCCGGGACCCCGGATCACTACATGACGCCGCGTTGGGAACACCGCGAGGGTCGGGTGTGGCGGTTCTTCACCGCTGATGAACATCACCGTCGCAACCTGAGTCACATGCGGGTGGGGGACGCCTACGTGCATCTTGCCCGCGGGCACGGCAGCGCCGTGCTTGCGCAAGGATGCGACGGCCTTCGCATCGAGAACGTCACGGTTCATGCCTCACCCGGACTGGCAGTGGGTTTGGTGGGCAATCGCGGCGAAGTCCTGGTGCGCGGACTGGAAGTTCGCTTTGCGCCCAACACCACACGCCTGCTTACGACCAATGCCGACGGCGTGCATGGCCAGCAGAACCGCAGCGGGCCGGTGATTGAAGACTGCTACTTCGAGGGTATGGCGGACGACGCGATCAATCTCTACGCGCCCCCCAACGTGTTGCGCGAGGTGCGCTCCCCCACGCAGTGGCTGGTCTCGCCCGGCGCCCTGATTCTCCCGGGCGACCGCCTGCAGGTGTTGGATCCCAGGACCGGCCGTGTGCGCGGCGAGGTGAAGGTCACGGGCGGAAAAGTGGAACAGCGGGCCTTCCTGATCGACCTCGACCGACCCATCGAAGGGGTGGTGGCAGGAACGGATCATCGCACCGCCGACACGCTCTACAACCTCGACGCGTGCGGTGCCGGTTTTTTGATCCGGCGCAATCATATGAACGGGAATCGGCGTTACGGTTGCCTGCTCCGCGCCGGCGATGGAGTGGTCGAGGACAACATCTTCGAGGACACGACCGGGGCGGGCGTGGTGCTGGCCAACGAGCCGGACTGGCCCGAAGGCCCGGTGCCGTGGGGCATCACGATTCGGGGCAACCGCTTCCTCCGCGGCGGCACCTGCCTCGGATATGCCGATTCGCCCCACGGCGCGGCTTTGGCCATCCGACCGGCCCGCCTCGGTCACGGCCTGGCCGAAGCCCAGCCCGTTGGCGACCTGGTCATCGAGAACAACGAATTCCTCGACCGCGCCGGCACCGCCATCTATGTGGGCGGCGCGACGAACGTGACGGTGCGGGACAATCGGATCACGGCGTCGGCAACCGCCGATCGGCGTCGGCCCGGCCCCTCCATCCTCATCGAAAACAGCTCCGGCGTCGCGTTGCAGAACGACATCGTCTCCGATCCACGTCCCGGAACGACCGCCGCCCTGGAAATCGCTCCGTCTGTGGCACCGGCAGACCTCGGCATCCGCGTCTCCGGACTGAAGGCCTCGCTGGCACCGGGAGCGCGCCCGGTCCATGACCGTCGCGCCCCAGCTTCACCACCGCCGTAGCGCAACCATGCCACTGCCCGTGTCAGCAATTCGCTTGACTGATTTCTTCCGGCCGGGGCATACTTGATCCACAGCGACATGACAATGGCTATCGGTTTGTGAGCTTTCTATGATCAGAAACATGCGCATCCTGTTGACCTTGGTCACGGCCTGCACCGCCGTTCTTGCTCCATCGGTCGCACTGGCGGCAACGGGGCCCGGCGGAGTGCTCGCCGACCTGCCCAACTTCAAGGACTTCAAAGCCGCCCGCTCCTCGAGTTACGATCCGACGGGCGGAAACGCGGACGGGCGACATGACTGGCCGATGCAACCCGGCGAGACCCGCACGATCGCCGACCTCCAAGGTCCCGGCGCCATCACACATCTGTGGATCACGATTGCCTCGCCGGACAAACACCATCTCCGGAACCTGGTTCTCCGCATGTATTGGGATGGCGAGAAGCAGCCGTCCGTGGAGTCGCCTATCGGCGATTTTTTCGGCCTGGGCCACGCTCGCTACTACCAATATTGGAGCACCCCCATCCAAATCGGGGTGGACAAAGGCCTGAATTGCTACTGGCGGATGCCGTTCAGCGAAGGCGCTCGCGTTACGGTGTCCAATGACGGCCCGGTGCCGGTTGTGGCGTTCTACTACTACGTGGACTACGAGAAGCACGACGCGCCGCGCCCGGATGCGGGCCGATTCCACGCCCAATATCGCCAGGCTTATCCGTGCGCCAAGGGCCGGAATTACGTGATCCTCGAAGCCGCCGGACGCGGGCATTACGTCGGCTGCAACCTCTCCGTCCACAATCGCGCCGACGGCTGGTGGGGCGAGGGCGACGACATGACCTATGTAGATGGAGACGAGAAGCCGACCCTGCACGGCACGGGCGCGGAGGATTACTTCTGCGGGGCCTGGGCCTACGGGGAGACTTCTTCGCAACCGTTCAGCGGGCCTTACTTCGGGAATCCCCTCAACGACGGCGGCCACAGGCAGAACGCGCTCTGGAACGTTTACCGTTACCACATTGAAGACCCGGTCCCTTTCACGAAGTCCATTCGCGTCACCATCGAGCACGGACACAAGAACGACCGCTTGGACGACTATGCTTCGGTGGCCTGCTGGTATCAGGCCGAGCCGCACGTCCCGTTTCCACCGCTGCCCCAGCCGGAGGAACGCTTACCCTCCAAGGCGACGGTGTTCGTGGAATCCTATCCCCAGTTCGAGGGTGAAGATCTGGCCCCGCTCTTCGCCCACCCGGAGGTGCTCCCGCAGTCCACGCTCGAACACGGCAATTTCTGGAGCAGCGGCAGCCAACTGCTTCTCCGCGCGTCGAGCCCGACCACCTACACAGCGCGGGTGCCCACCGCGGCCAGCGAGGCCGGCACCTACAAGTCGCAATGGTGGTACACCGCCGGACCGGACTACGGCCGGTGCGAACTCTGGTTCAATGGCCAAAAGGTGTGCGCGTGGGATGGCTACCAGCCGGGGGACCCCGCGCGCAAGCGCCTGCCCGGGCAGTTCCCAATCACCGTTCGCGCCTCCGACAACGTCCTGGAAATCCGGGTCGTCGGCAAACATGATGATGCGAAAGGATACAAAGTTGGACTCGACTGTTTCAAAGTTCTGCCGTAGTCGCCTTACCCCACACGGGCAAATGAGAACCGCTATTTCCCACCTGCTTCTTTTCGGTTTCCTCGCCGTTTCCTCCGCGGCCACGGCCGCGGATCAGTCCTTCACCCGTACGGAAGATGTGATCTATGGACGCGCGTTCGGCACGGCGCTGACCCTGGACGTCCTCCGGCCCGAGCGGCCCAACGGCCTGGGAGTCATCTATGTGGTCAGCGGCGGCTGGTTTTCGTCGCACGACTTCATCAACCCCAAGGTTGTCCAACCGATGCTCAACCGCGGTTACACGGTGTTTGCGGTGGTGCACGGGTCGAACCCGAAGTTCCAAATCCCCGAAATCTTCGAGCAGATGGAGCGTTCGGTGCGTTTCGTCCGCTTCCATGCCGCCCGGTATGGGATTGACCCCCAACGGATCGGCGTGGCGGGCGGCAGCGCCGGAGGACATCTCTCGCTTCTGCTCGCCACCCGTGGCGGCCCGGGAAAACCGGACGCCAAGGACCCCGTGGACCGTGAGAGCAGCGCCGTCCAGGCGGCGGCCTGCTTCTTTCCCCCGACGGATTTCCTCAACTACGGCCAGCCTGGTGAAAGCGCGCTCGGCGAGGGGATCTTGAAGGACTACCGCAGTGCGTTTGGCGAGGCACCGACGGAGCCGGAAGCGAAGCGGAAGTACGGCGAACGCATCTCGCCGATCTACCACGTGCGCGCCGGCGTGCCGCCGGTGTTTGTCCTCCACGGTGATGCCGACAAGCTCGTGCCGATTCAGCAAGCGCAGGTCTTTCTCGAGAAAGTGAAGTCGGTCGGCGGGCAAGGCCGGCTTGAGACGCGGAAGGGCGCCGCGCACGGTTGGGCCAACTGGGAAGCGGACATCGCATTGTTTGCCGACTGGTTTGACCGGCACCTGAAACGCCCGACCGGAAGCGCCTCCGCATCGCCAGCGGATTCCTTGGCGCCTCGGTTCGAGGACGTGTTGAAGATTGACGCGCATGTGCATTTCTTCGATGACGTACCGGAGTTCGCTGAGTTGCTGCGACGTACCCAGACCCGAGTGGTGAACATCTGCGTGGGAGGCCATCAACCGGAATTGCTGCTGCCGTCCGAGAAGCGTGCCGAGGAACTCCACCACAAGTACAGGCCGCAATTCCAATTCGCCTCGACCTTCGACCTCACCCGACGCAATGAGCTGGATTACGTCCGGGGCGTCACGAACTGGCTCGACGAGACGTTTCGGGGCGGCGCCGTCATGGTCAAAATCTGGAAAGCCGTGGGGATGGAACTTCAAACCCCCGGCGGCTCGTTCCTGATGCCGGATGATCTGGTCTTCGATCCGATCTACCGCCACCTCGCGAACCAGCGGCGGCCCTTGCTGGCGCACTTCGCGGACCCCATTGACGCCTGGCGACCGCTCGATCCGAACAGCGCTCACCACGCCTACTACGCCAGCCACCCGGAATGGCATGTCCACGGGCGCCGGGGTTTTCCCGGTCATGCGGAAATCCTGGATGCCCGGGATCGCATGCTCGAGCGCCACCCGAACCTGACCCTGATTGCCGCGCACCTCGGGAGCGAGGCGCATGATTTGGATTCACTCGCCAGACGCTTCGACCGGTTTCCCAATCTCCACGCCGACGTCGCCGCGCGGACTCCTGAACTGCAACGGCAACCTGCGGCAAAAGTCCGCGCGTTTTTCGTGCGTTATCAGGACCGTCTGCTCTATGGCACCGATGCCGAGCAATACACGCCGGGCCGGTTGCCCACGGCGGAGGAACGCGCCGCCTTCGTTGCCCGGATGGAGAAGTGGTACCGCAACGACTTCGACTACTATGCGCGCCAGGGCAGACACCAGTTTGGCGGACGCGAGATCGAGTGTTTGGGATTGCCGCTCGCCGTGCTGGAGAAGTTCTATCACGGCAACGCCCAGCGCCTGATCCCCAGCCTCGTCGCGGACAGTCCCTCGCCACCTCATGCCGAAGCCAACTAGCAGTGACCCGGCATACCTGAAGCCGCCGCCGCGCTGGCGGCGCACTTTGCCCGGATCGATCTGACCGACGCCATGATCCGGGAATACGGGGACGGGGCGGCCCGCCTGACCTGTTCTCACGTGACTTGGTCGGCTATTGGCCCCTCTGTGGCGATTTCCGAGACCATTCTGGAACCGGCAACCACGGCATCCCCCACGGCAGCGGGGCCACAGACGGCGCCTTCAACGGTCGCGACGCGTTCATCGCGATTCCCACCAGCACCTTACGCTGCCTGCCGGCGTGATCTCGGCGTTGGCGACCGAACCTTGCCGTCGCCGGGAGCCTCGGTCCCAGCCGAAACCTCGCCCTCTGACCGTTCGCTTTCGGTGAGCGAGGCGAGCCGGGCACAGACGGTCGCAGACCTGCACGGGGTTGCCGCCCAGGCGAGCGTCCCGCATCCGCCCGGAAAGGGCGGGAGTCATCGAGAATAGGATAGGTCCAACGGGGGGGCGAGAGTATAATGATGGTGGCGAATCAACCGGGCAAGTGCAACAGGAATGTAGAAGCGGCAACGTCGCCGGGGAAAGGGTGGCGAGAGAATGTGGATTGGGAGCGAGGAGAGGTTCGTGCGTCGAGTCGTGTGCAGCGTGGTTTTGTGTCTGCTCATCCTGATCGGCGCGATGCCTGCAGCGGCAATGACGGTCTTGTTCTGGATGTCCGCGGCAACGCCATCGTGACGGGCATCACCAGCTCTGTCAACTTCCCTACTACGGCCGGTGCCTTCGATCGCACGTATGCCGGTGGGATCGACGGTTTTGTCGCGAAACTCTCCCCCGATGGCAGGAGTCTCTTGGCCTCAACCTACATCGGGGGAAGCGCAGCGGAGGAGACTTCGGGCATCGATATCGACCCGAACGGCCGGATCTACCTCAGCGGAACCACGGCATCCCGGGATTACCCGGTGACGCCCGATGCCCTCCAAGCCTCGTTCGGCGGCGGCGAGGCGGACGTCATGGTCAGCGTGCTGACGCCGGACTTGTCTTCCCTGCTCTGGAGCACCTACTATGGTGGCGGCGGCGTGGGCGGGTATGCTGAGCGAGGCCGGTGCTTGACACTCGACAACCGAGGGAGAATCGTCGTCAGCGGAGACACAAACTCCAGCGACTTCCCCTGCACGCCGGGCGCGCTCCAGACCTCCCGCGCCGGCGATTCGGATGCTTTTGTGCTGCGCATCGTCTCGGCGCTGGTCCCGATTCAGGGCGACGCTGACGGTGACAGGCACGTGGATGCCGTCGATCTGTTGCGCCTGGCAAAGGCATGGCTGACTGTGACGGGGGACGCCGGCTACGACGCCTCATGCGACTTCGACCGCAACGCCCATATCGGTGTGATCGATCTGCTGATGCTGGCCGACAACTGGAGAATTTGAACTGAAGGATATGGCCAATGCACTTCCGTATTCCCTTGGCAGCGTGGATCGTCGGGTGGATTGCGATCGAGGCCGGTACGTGCCCGGCACAGACGGACCTGACCACCGATCTCAAGTCGGACTGGCGACTTGATGCTCCACACGAGTTTCATGAAGCCGCGCTCCCAGGGTTGGGGTTTTCGTTCGTCTACGACGGACGGCAGATCGGCCCCCTCTCCCCAACGGACTGGCGGGTCGAGGGCAATGCCGCCGGACAGCAGATAACGTTTCGCCATACCTCGGGATTGACCGTGATTCGCCAAGTCCGGACCTTCCGCCAGTTCGGGGCCCTGGAGTATAGCGTGCGGTTCAAGAACAACGGCACGAATGTCCTCCGCCGCCTGATCCGGGATCGTTACGCGTCGACCATCGCCGGCAAGCCGGTGACGGGCTCGGGGCGGTGGTTCGAGGTGCACTTTATGGTACTCACGAAGTGTTACCCACGAAGAAGCACGTTCGTGGACGCAGACTGGTAGAGGTTTGCGAACGATGGATCCAGGAATTGCGGACATGATAGGGAGACCGTTTCAGACGGATAGGTTGGGCCAGTTTTGCCGATTGGGGGCCAGTATTGTTCGTGCTATTTGTTTGGCGGCGATCCCTGTCTGGTTGCTGGGGTGCGCTACGGCCATGCCCGACAGGCGGGCTCGGCCCGAGGTGTCCGTTTCAGATACGGGAATCCGGGTGGTGTTCCCAGGTCATCCGAAGGTCGGAGCGGCCCTCGCCATGGAGAACGGGGAGGTCGTGGGTCTGTCACATGTTTCGGCCGATGGGTACGACGTCCTTGCGTCTT
>VGYL01000307.1 GCA_016872975.1 Planctomycetota bacterium | reverse complement strand
GGCCCTGCCCGGCGAGACGATGCGCGTCCGGATCGTCAAGCCCGGCGAGGAGGCGGACCAGGGCATCGGCTACCTGGACGACGGCACGATGGTCGTCGTCGAGGGCGCCCGCAACCGGATCGGCAAGGACGTCACGCTGAGCGTGACCAGCTCCCTGCAAACCTCGGCCGGCAAAATGATTTTCGGCCGGTTCGAATCCTTCGCCGGCCCGGAGAGGGAGGAGGGCGCGCATCGCCCGCCCTTCCGCCAGCCCGCCAGCCCCAGCACCCAGCCCGGATAGCCCGGCCCACAGGCGCGACAGGCCCCCCTTCGTCCACAGGTTTTACCGTGCGCGGCGCCGGGCCCGGTAGAAACCGGTAATCGAAGTTCCTTCATTATGCCCGTCCGGCTCAATATCCTCCTGACCCTTCTCGGCTACATTCCCGGCATCATCCACACCCTCTGGGTGATCCTGAGAAAGTAGCCCCCGGGGTACGGAGGACGGCTACGCAAGAGCAAAGCCCGAGGATAGCGCCGCGCTTCTTCCTTTTGTCTTTTTTGCTTTACACTTTTTCCTTCTCTTCTCAGCCTGTTTGTTTCCAGAGCCAGGGGGTACCCGCGGCGAACCAGAGGATGGTGGCGACCAGCATGATCCACTTGGCGGTGGCCAGTTCCATCCGGCCGGTGAGGAAGAGGATGGCCGGGACCATCAGGACGACCAGCGACAATACGGCGACGATAATCATGATCCTACGCATGTGAGTTCTCCTACGCTTCCGCCACGGCGGGGCCGGGCTTCGCTTGTTCGAGGACGGGGCGGACCTTCCGCTGATAGACCAGGCTCAGGCCGACATAGAGCGTCGCCGCGACGAACCAGCCGGGCAGCGAGACGAAGAAGATCGGCACGCCCGCGAAGCGGACGAGGCCCCAGGCGATCGCGAGAGTCACCAGCCAGGCGGCGCCGGCGGCCCAGTTGAATCCGGTGCCGCTGCGCTCGGCGTACGAGCTTTGCAGGCCAAACCTGCGGATCAGCCAGAAGTCCACGAAGATCACCGCTCCCATCGGCATCAGGATCAGGCCGTAGAGCGCCACAAACTCCAGGAGTTGCATGGCGATGGCCGGGAACATGCCGGCGAGGGTGGCAATCAGGCCCGTGATCAGAGTCACCGTGAACCGCGAGGAGCGCGGGATCACCGCCTGGAACGCCAGGCCCGCGCGATAGATGGTCGGGTTGGCGGTGGTCCAGCCGGCGATGATCACGCAGATCAGGCCTGCCAGTCCCGCGGCCTGGTAGGCGAGCGGGCCCGGCAGCACGTCGGTATTGCTCGGGTTCAGGTGCAACTGGAAGGCGTAAAGGATCGAGGCGGCCAGCCAGGCGAGATAGTGGCCGAGGAACATGCCGGTGCCGCTGGCCACGCCGTACCAGGATTTCTTTGCGAACCGCAGCACGGACAGGTCGGACATCCCGATGTGCATCGCCATATTGCAGAACCACGCGAAGAACATGACGTGCCAGAACGTGAACTTCACCTTTCCCAGATGCGGGTCGCCTCCCCGCCAGATGTGCGTCTGGGCCAGCGCCCACACGTCGGACAGGCTCCCGACCTTCGTGCCGGTCGCGTCGATGAACTGCCGCAGGCCGATCAGGCCGAAGGCGATGAAGACGAGCACCATCCAGGGGGCCGCGACATTGGCCACCTTGGCCACGATCTGATAACCGTAGGCGGCGACCAGCGAGATCATGATCCCCACCGCGAGCACGGCGATCACCCACCCGACGCTGTTGGGGTACAGATCGTTCAGCGCGGGCATCGGGAAATGGAACCACACGCCCAAGGCGGTGGCCGAGACCGTCACCATCGCCCCCGCCAAAAAGCAGAACATCACGCCGTTGGCCAAGTTGTAGAGCGTGACAAGCTGCCGGCCGCAGATCTTCTCCAGTTGATAGTAGAGAGTCAGCCTCGCCCGCGTGGCAATCGGGGCGCACATCACGACCCAACTGGCCACCGCCAGCAGGTTGCCCACGATCAGGCCGACGACGACGTCGAAGGCACTGACGCCCGCGGCGACGAACAGCGGCCCGATCATCAGTTCCGTCCCGGCCGTATGCTCGCCGGCGTACATCCCGACGAAGCTTCGGAAGCCGAGCAATCGGTTCTGCGGCACCGGCTCACGCTCGAACTCGCTGCCGCCCTGCGTTTGCTGGGATTGCTGTTCCGTACTCATTCGGTCCTTCCTTACCCCTGGTCCCACACTCGACGTTTCGGACATTGGGTGACACGCGCCAACCCGTAGCATGGGCATCCTGCCCATGGGCACCACGGGCGTCTCGCCCGTGCCACTTCATGGGCGGGACGCCCATGCTGCGGGTCGAAGCGCGTCTTGCGACGCGCAGGATTGTACCAAGGGAGGCACGGTCAAACAAGTTCCGGCCGTGTCTTTCGGACACTTGGGGAGTTGCCTCCCACGCAGCAGCATGCCCATGCCGGCATCGTTCTCGGGAGGGGGCTGGGCCGGGCGTCAGCGGTAGGGTGGGCTCGGCCCACCGATTTCCTATGCCGGCGTTCTCGGGGCTCAACTCGCGGCAGGTCACGCGCCCAAGTAGTTGCCGTATCCGATGATAATCGTGGACAGGACCAGCAGGGCCAGGCCCACCGCCAACCTGGTCTTCGTGCCGCGGCTGCTGCCTTTCCATTCCTTGAGGGCGAGGCCCCAGAGCGAGCTGAAGATGATGATGCTGGCCATGTGCAGCGTCCAACTGGAGAACTTGTACCGGCCCATCTGGGTCTCGCCCATCGTGTAGAAGAAGAATTGCAGGTACCAGGTGACGCCGGCCAGGGCGCAGAAGAGATAATTGCTCAGCATCGGGGCCGCCTCGGCGGCGTTTACGATCGTCACCGGCACGTCAACGACCGTTTTCCCGCCCGGCGCATCGATCGCGGCCGCGAGCATCGCGCCGCGCGGCGGCGACTGGCGACGCGGGGCCGGGCGGAAGTACTGGTAGCCGGTCCCGTTCCTGACGTTCAGCAGCACGCACCAGATCAGGTTCGTCGTAAAGCCGCCGAGCAGGACGATGCACAGTTTGGGCAGGCCGGTCCAGAGAGTGGTGGTGCCATGCCGTGCGGAGACCTCGGCGATGGGCTCTGCTGCGTCCAGGCCGTACGCGAAACCGGCGCTCATGATGCCGGCGAACGTGGCCACCGCGATGCCTTTCCAGAAGTGGAACTCCTGGATGGCCTCCTTCTTCTTGTCCTCGGGCAGCTCGCGATCCTTGGAGATCCCTGCCAGGCCGGTGCCGATGATGCCGAGCAGGCAAACGACGATCCCCACCCCGATCCGGTGGCCCGAGGGCGTGGAGAACTTCTCTGCGAGTGTGCCGTTGACCAGGGGCGGCATCAGCGTGCCGAAAAGAGAGCAGTAACTCAACGCCACCGCCACACCCAGCGACAGGCCCAGGTAGCGCACCGTCAGTCCGAACGTCAGTCCGCCCAAGCCCCACATCGCACCCCAGAAATACGCCCAGCCCAGCACGCCGGCCGGGGTTTCGCGGAAAACAGCCAGTGGATTTTCGGTCAGGATCGACGCCAGCAGCCACGGCGCGACAATCCAACTGAAGAACCCGCCGACGAGCCAATAGACTTCCCACGCCCACTTGCGGACCCGGCGGTAGGGGGCATAGAAACTGCCCGCCGCCAGGCCGCCCAACCAGTGGAAAAGCACACCGAGGAACGGGTTTGCCGTCATGATTGCTGATCCTCTTTAGCTGCCAGGTGATATCGTAGCCCGTTTATAGTGACGCCGTCAGGCGTTTGTGTCGCGGGCATCCTGCCCGCGCCATGTCGAAGGCGTCCCGCCTTCGCATCGCGGACGCTCGCGTCCGCGACACATTTCTATGCCCTTACGGGCACACTACAAACCAAGCGTGATGGTGCCGAAGTCAACCTCGCCGGCTGAGCACGTTCCTTTCGTAGGTCTTGACCTCGTTCAGCCAAGCATCGCCGGCCGGGACGTTCGATTTCGTACAGTAGTAGTCCCAGACCGCCCCGAACGGGAGGGTCTTGAGTTCTTCCAGCATCGCCAGGCGCGAGGTGAGGTCGCCCGCGGCTTCCATCTGGCGGAGCCTGGCGGTCGGCTCCAGCAGGGCCAACAGCAGGGCCTTGACCATGCCGCGGGTGCCGATGACCCAGGCGGCGATGCGGTTGATGCTGGCGTCGAAGAAGTCCAGGCCGATATGGGTCCGGTCGAGGTAGTCGCCCCGGATGAGCTCCTGGGCCAGGGCCTCCAATTCATCGGATAAGATCACGACGTGGTCGCTGTCCCAGCGGACGCCGCGACTGACGTGCAGCAGGAGTTCCTCGACGAACGTCATCACGGCGGAGATCTTATCCGAGACCACCTCGGTCGGGTGGAAGTGACCCATGTCCAGGCACAGGAGCGTTTTCGTCGCCACGGCATAGCCCAGGTAGAACTCGTGCGAGCCGACGACGTAGCTCTCCGAGCCCAAGCCGAAGAGCTTGCCCTCCACCGCATCGAGCAGATGCCTACGGTTCATCGGCTGAGCGAGCATCTCGTCGAGCGACTTCTTCAGCCGCTCGCGCGGGCCCTTGCGGTCCACCGGGATATCCTTGTAGCCGTCGGGAATCCAGGTGTTCGTCACGCAGGGGGTGCCGAGCTCTTTGCCCATATACGCCCCGATGTGCCGGCAGGCGATCCCGTGCTCGACCCAGAACTTGCGGATGCCCTCGTCGGCGCTGGAGAGGGTAAAACCGTCGGCGGCCTTGCGATGGGAGAAGTACGTGCCGTTGAAGTCCATGCCCAGCCCGTTGGCCTTGGCCCATTGGACCCAACTCGCGAAGTGCTTCGGCTCCAACGCGTTGCGCTCGACCTTGCCCTTGGTCTCGGCGTACATCGCGTGCAGGTTCAGGCGGTGCCTGCCGGGGATCAGGCTCAGGGCCTTCTCGACATCGATCCGCAGCTCATCCGCGGTCCGGGCCTTGCCGGGATAGGCGCCGGTGGCCATAATGCCGCCGCCGCTGAGGCCCTCGGCGCTCTCGAACCCGCCGACGTCGTCTCCCTGCCAGCAGTGCAGCGAGATGGCGATCTTGGCCAGGCGGTCCAGCGCCTTCTCCGTGTCCACACCCAACTCGGCGTACCGCCCCTGGGCCAGTTTGTACGCCTGCTCAATCTGTGTTGACTTTGCCATTGTGCTGCTCTCCGAGGTTCGTAGTGACGCCGTGAGGCGTTAGAAGACGAAGTAAAAGGTAAGAAGGCAAAAGGAAAAGGACGCGGCACCAGCCGGACGGCTGTGCGCCTGTCTCCACCTTTTTGCCTTTTCCTTTTTCCCTTTTACTTTTCTTCGATGCTCTTGCGAGCACACTACGAACGATTACTTCTGTACTTGGATCGGCCCCACCCGCAGGGCCTCGCGGTCCGGGAGCTTGGGGAACGGGGCGTGCGGCTCCGTCTGGTACCAGTACGCCACTGACGCGATATCGTCCTCCAATTGCAGGTACCGGCCGCTCTTGTCCGCCTGCCAGCCGAGGGCCTGGTTCGTTATGCGGAGGTCCTTCTCGAAGCGGATCGGGTCGGTGACGTGCCAGCGGTACAGGCCGAAGCGCTGGCCGACCTTGTAGATCTCGTCCGGCGGCAAAACCTGGGCCAGGCCGGTGTACGGCGTGGAGAAGGTCTGGTACTTCTTCGTCTCGCGGTTTTCGAAGTTGTACGAGCCGCAGAAGTAGTCCTCGGTGCCCGTGCCGCAGATCGTCGGGAACTCCTGGTCGCCGTCCATGAAGAACTTGATCTCGCCCTCGCCCCACCAGCCGGGACTGCGGACTTCCCAGGCCATGTAGGTGCCGACGTACTGGCCCTGGCCCTGGATGCCGTCGACGATGGTGTAGAGGCCCTTGGTCTTGAGCGGCGACTCCCGGCGGTACTGGGCATGGAAGTAGGCCATGCTCTCCGGGACGTCGGTCAGCGTGTAGTTGATCTGGTAGTAGAGCACCATGTCCCGGTCGTCGAGATTCTCCATCGTGATCTTGGCGCTCTTGCGGAAGGGCATGGGCCAGTAGCAGTTGAACGCGCTGCCCGGATTGACGCAGACGGCGAGGGAGTTGATCTGGGCATACTTGCCCCAGCCGCAGGCGAAGAAGTGGCTCATCGGGACCTCCACCGAGGGCGTGGTCTCGCCGTCCCAGTAGAAGCGGAGGATGTAAATCTGCGTCTTGTCGAGCGGGGCGGGCGTCATCCAGATCTGCTGGATCATGCCGGAGCCGTTGATCTCGCCCATGGTGAACGTGGATTTCGCGGGAATCCGCACCGAGGGCGAGACCTTCCAGCCCTGGCCCAGATCACGGGCCGCGTTCTTGCCGGTGCCCTCGGTGGCCATGCCGGCTTTGCCCTTTTCGCCGGTGAAGTTCTCCGGGCTGATCGAGCGGCTCTTGGCGTTCGACAGCCGCGGCAGACTGGACATGTCCATGCCCAGGCCGTTGTACGCGCGGCCCTGGGCGGACAAATCGCCTGCCATCAGGAGGATCAGGGAGCCGATCGCCAGGGACAATGCAAGGAGGTGTGACGATGTCTTCTCGTACCGTTTCATCTTTCTGCCCTTTCCTTTGAATGGTGTTTGGCGTTCTTGCCCTTCGAGTAGTAGCGTCAAGATCCCGTTTGTAGTGACGCCGCAAGGCGTTTGTGTCGCGGACATCCTGTCCGCGATTTGAAGATATGCCCTTACGGGCACACTACGAACGCGCGGCGCTGCGTCATTTCGAATATTTATCGATGAGTCTTCGCTCGGCCTCCAGCGTCCAAAGGCCCTCTTTCAGGCACGCGGCCACGTCGGGCAGCTTCTGGGCGAGATCCTCCAGACGAATCAGGCCGAGGTCTTTGCAGGCCGGGTAGACCATGATCTTGCCGGCGATGGCGCGGTTCTCGACCGCCCGGATGCCCTCGACGGCGCCCGCGAAGCCGGCGACGGCGGCGACGCTGACATTGGTATCGAGCCGGTCCGACTCGACCTTTTCCAGCATCCGCTTCATGTCGTCCAGCGTCGAGCCGCTGGTGCCGATGAAGTACAGCCGCTTCTCGATGTAAGCGTCCAGGTCGATGGGACCGCTGACCGTCGCGGGAATGCCGGCAAAGACGTTGATGAGGCCGTGGGCCGCGGAATCGCGCACGGCGGCGGCCACCAACTCCGGCACCGGGGCCATGATGGCCGTGTAAGTCAGATCCGCCGGGACCTCCTGCTTCTGCGCGTTATACGTCTCGTATTCGATGCCATTCTTCTCGGCCAGGGGCCGGGCGATCCTCGTCAGGGCCGCCAGCCGGTTGTCGTCCACGTCGCCCGCGAAGACGCTGACGCCCTCGATGCCCTGGCAGATGTTGCGGATGACGTGCATCATGCCCATTGGCCCGCCGGCCCCGACGACGTTGACGCGGTCGCCGTGGCGGATCTCGCCGGTCTTGGGGATGGACTTCATGGAATCGGCCGGGTCCGAGCCGGTGGTGCCGATGATGCGAATCCCGCCGTAATGGACGCGGCCCACCATCGTCATCACCGGCCGGCCGAAGCGCTCGCCGTTGAGGACGATGTTCAACAGGCCGTTGG